>CATPBC010000469.1 GCA_955652195.1 uncultured Xanthobacteraceae bacterium
GCTGCGCGTGTTGACAAAAACCAGCGTGGTGCGATGCGTTCTGATGAGCGCATAAAGTTCGCCGAGCGCATAACGCGCCGAATGGCCGGCCCATGGCAGCCGCTCGTCGCTGTCGAGCATCGACACCTGCGGCGCGGCGCCCGCTTCGGCGACGATCAGATCCGCGCGCGCCGGTCCATCGCGCTGCGGCACCATGAAACGGCACAGATCCTCGGGCTGCGCGACCGTGGCCGAGAGGCCGATGCTGCTCAACTCCGGTGCGATGGCGAACAGCCGGGCAAGGCCAAGCGACAGCAAGTCGCCGCGCTTCGATGTGACCAGCGCATGGAGCTCGTCGAGAATGACGCGCCGAAGTGCGCCGAACAAATAAGGCGCATCGGCGGAGGCGAGAAGAAGCGCGAGCTGCTCCGGCGTCGTCAGCAGCATGTCAGGCGGATGGCGGCGCTGACGCTGGCGTTTTGACGCCGGCGTATCGCCGGTCCGCGTCTCAAGGCGGATCGGCAGATTCATCTCCGCGACCGGGATTTCAAGATTGCGCGCGACGTCGACGGCGAGTGCCTTCAACGGAGAAATGTAGAGTGTGTGCAGGCCGTATTCCTCTCCCCGCACGCGGGGAGAGGACGGCGAGAACCGAAGGTTCGAGCCGGGTGAGGGGGCGTTGCGGTCGCGCGAGAGGCTCGATGCCCCCTCACCCGACACACCTTCGGTGTGTCGACCTCTCCCCGCACACGGGGAGAGGTAAATCGCGCTAAGCTCGACCAGGCTCGGCAGAAAGCCGGCCAGCGTCTTGCCGCCGCCAGTCGGCGCGATCAGAAGCGCCGAGCGGCCGGCCTGCGCTTTGGCCAACAGTTCAAGCTGATGCGCCCGCGGGCGCCAGCCGCGACTGGCAAACCAGCGCGTGAATGGTTCCGGAAGGAGCGGCGTCTTGCGGTCGAGCAAATTCACCTTGGCAGCGTAGCCGGGAGGGCGAACGATCGTCGAGTGAAACTCGGACCTGTTAGCGGGCGTTCAGTCCTGGCCCGCGCCGCTGTCGCGCCCGTCGGCAACAATGACCAGCCCTGCCACGGGCGCCGCCTTCTCGGTCCGAATCGCAGCCTGCTCGAGCGCGAGCAGCTTCAAGCCGGCGGCGGCGATGACATCGCGCAAATAAGGCTCGCTATGGGCGAAGCGCAGCGTGGGCAGTAATGCAATGCCGGCGCCGGAATGGGTCTCTACCGTGAACGCGACAATGCCGGTGGGCGCGAGCACGCGCGCGATGCTGATAAGTATCGGCGCGAGGTCGTTGACATAGACAAAGACATCGGCGGCAAGCACGAGATCATATTTGGCGCCCTTGGCGATTTCATCGGCAAGAAAGTCTACAACCTCGCCGACCACGAGCCGATCGTAGAGGGTTTTCGCCTGCGCGCGGGCGATCATGGCCGCCGACAGATCGACCCCGACTAGCCGCTCGACAAAGGGGCGAAACGCGGCGCCGGCAAGCCCGGTGCCGCAACCGAGATCCAGGAGCGAATTGAAATGTATTGCGCGTCCGATCCGCCGCCACGCGGATTCCACCGCATCGCGAAGAAGCGCCGGGCCGCGATAATTCAGATGTTCGCTCAGCGCGGCGTCATAACGGGCGGCATACTGATCGAACAGCCTGCGCAGATAGGGCTCACTCATTCCCGGCGCCACCCCGGCGCCGAGCCGGGCAAGCTGTAGCCGCGCGCCGTGGTAATCGTCCGGGTCGGCGCGGCTTGCCGCCCTGAACGCCACCACCGCGCCGTCACGATCGCCGAGCCGGTCGCGGATGGCGCCGAGCGTAAACCACGCGGTGGCAAAACCCGGTGCGACCTCGACGGTCTGCGCCAGCAGGTCGGCTGCAGCAACAAAATCACCCCGCCCGGCGAGTTCGACGGCCGCCTTGTAACGGCGATCGCTGAGAAGGTCGCCGGAAGATACAAACAACGGGCCGGTGTCGGTCACTAGAGCATGATCCCGAAAAGTGGATACCGGTTTTCGGAAAAGATCATGCTCAAAAAATGAAATTAAAGCGAAATAACAATTCAGCCTAAAATCATTTCGCTTTAGGGTCGGTGCTCGCGCTGTGGTCGATCGTGATTATTTATCACCCGTGATCCGTCCTGAAGACATCTTGGTGCGTTCGCCCTCCGGGGTTTGCTGCAAGCTCGGCGGCTTCCATATCGATCCCACCCGGCCGGTGGAACGCGCCGTCATCACCCATGCCCATTCCGATCACGCCCGCGCCGGGCATGGCGCGGTGCTGGCGACGCAGGAAACGCTCGATCTGATGCGGCTGCGCTACGGCGAGGCTTTCGCCGGCAGCACGCAGGCCATGGCTTACGGCGAAAGCATCAGTCTCGCCGGCGCGAAGATCACGCTGCATCCTGCCGGCCATATATTGGGCTCGGCGCAGGTCGCGGTCGAGGTCGATGGGCTGCGCGTTGTCGCCTCCGGCGATTACAAAAATGCGGCCGACCCAACCTGCGCGCCGTTCGAACTCGTCCGCTGCGATCTTTTCATCACCGAGGCGACCTTCGCGCTGCCGGTGTTTCGCCACGGCGATGCGCACGCCGAGATCGAAAAGCTTTTGCATTCGCTGGCGCTGTTTCCCGAGCGTGCGCACTTGGTTGGCGCCTACTCGCTGGGCAAGGCGCAGCGCGTGATCGCGCTGTTGCGTCAAGCCGGCTACGACGCGCCGATTTATCTGCACGGCGCGATGGAGAAGATCACAGACTATTATATCTCGCGCGGCATTGCGCTTGGCGAATTGCGGCTGGCGCGCGGCGCAACCAAAGCAAATCTCGCCGGCACCATCACGCTCTGTCCGCCGGCGGCCTTGACCGACCTGTGGACGCGCCGCTTTCCCGATCCCGTTGCCGCATTCGCGTCCGGCTGGATGCGGGTGCGCGCCCGCGCCCGCCAGCAAGGCGTCGCGCTGCCGCTGGTCATTTCCGATCATGCCGATTGGGACGGGCTGACGGCGACAGTCGGTGCAACTGGCGCTGGCGAAATTTGGGTTACCCACGGCCAGGAGGACGCGCTGGTGCACTGGTGCGCCACGCGCGGATTGAAGGCGCGCCCGCTCGACATCGTTGGCTATGGCGACGAAGAGGAGATCGGCGATACGGAGGTCAACCAATCAGAGGATGGCGCCGCTCCTTCGCGGGCCGATACGCATGATCAGGACGGCAACGGCTCATGAACCGCTTTGCCGAGCTCCTCGACCGTCTCGCCTATGAGCCGAGCCGCAATAACAAACTGCGGCTGATGATCGATTATTTTCGCTCGACAGGCGATCCCGAACGCGGCTGGGCGCTGGCCGCGCTTACCGGCGCGCTCAGCTTCCCGCATGCCAAACCTAGCCTGATCCGCAGCCTGATCGCGGAGCGCACCGATCCGGTGCTGTTCGAATTATCCTACGACTATGTCGGCGACCTTTCCGAGACCATCGCGCTGATGTGGCCGAGCGCTGCGCCGTCCTCCGCTCCTGGCTTTGGCAAAGTCCAAGCTGCCGACCAAGAACTGACGCTCACGCGCGTTGTCGAGACGCTGGCAACGCTCGGCAAGGCGCAACTGCCGCAGCAATTGGCGCGCTGGCTCGATGCCCTGGACGAGACCGGGCGCTGGGCGCTGATCAAGCTCGTCACCGGCGGCTTTCGCGTCGGCGTCTCGGCGCGTCTGGCCAAGGCCGCGGTCGCCGCGCTGGCCGACAAGGACGTCCACGACATCGAAGTGATCTGGCCCGCGCTGGCGCCGCCGTACGGCGAACTATTTGCCTGGCTGGAGGGCCGCGCCGAGCGGCCCGCCAGCGGCGATCCGGCATCGTTCCGGCCGCCGATGCTGGCGCATGCCCTCGACGACGCCGACCTCGCCGCGCTTAAGCCCGAGGACTTCATGGCCGAATGGAAATGGGACGGCATCCGCGTGCAGGCGGTGGCCGGCAGGCTTGGTACCGAGCCCGAAGACGGCAAGCTCGTCGCCCGGCTTTATTCACGCACCGGCGAAGAAATCTCCAAAAGCTTCCCCGATCTCCTTGACGCGCTGCGCCTGCCCGGCGCTATCGATGGCGAGCTCTTGATCATGCGCGATGGCCGGGTGCAATCCTTCAACGTTCTACAGCAGCGGCTTAATCGCAAAACCGTCACCGCTAAGCTCATGGCGGAATTTCCCGCGCATCTGCGCGCCTACGACCTCCTTGCCGAGGGCGATGAGGATCTGCGCGAACGGCCTTTCGCCGAACGCCGGGCCAGGCTGGAACGCTTCGTAGCGCGGCTTAGCGACGAGCGGATCGACCTGTCGCCGCTGATCGCGTTCCGCAGCTGGAAGGAGCTCATGGCGGCGCGAAAGAATCCCGCCGCGGCGGGCGCCGGCGCGGATGCGGCGGCGGTCGAGGGCGTCATGCTCAAAGATCGGGTGGCGCTCTACCTGCCGGGCCGGCCGAAAGGACTATGGTGGAAATGGAAGCGCGATCCGTTCATCATCGATGCGGTGTTGATGTATGCGCAGCGCGGCCACGGCAAACGATCGTCGTATTACTCCGATTACACATTCGGGGTGTGGACGCAGGGCGGGCAAGGCGACGAGTTGGTTCCGGTGGGCAAGGCGTATTTCGGCTTCACCGACGAGGAGCTGTTGCAGATCGATCGGTTCGTGCGGCGCAATACGATCGAGCGTTTCGGCCCGGTGCGTGAGGTCCTGCATGACCCCGATCGTGGGCTGGTCCTGGAGGTGGCATTCGAAGGCCTGCAGCGGTCCTCGCGCCACAAATCCGGCCTGGCAATGCGATTCCCGCGCATCAATCGGCTGCGCTGGGACAAACCCCCGAAGGAGGCGGACCGCCTCGATCGGCTGGAGGCATTGATCCAGCGCATCGAGCAGGGACATTTGCAGGGGCAGATCGCGTGATGCGCCACGCAGCGCGCGCTTTGCCAGCGGCCAAGCTCCGCCGCGGCCGGATCGGCGATCTCGACGCCCTCGTCGAGTTGGAGCGCGCAGTCTTCACCACCGACATCCTGTCGCGGCGAAGTTTTCGCCGCTTTCTCACCGCATCAAGCGCGACATTGCTGGTGGCGGAGATCGCCGGCCAATTGGCCGGTTATGTGCTCGTTCTCTATCCACCGCGCTCGAAACTGGCACGGCTCTATTCCATAGCGGTCGCCCCGCATTTCGGACGGCGCGGCGTGGGGCCACTCCTTCTTGCTGCCGGGGAACAGGCGGCACGGCGGCGCGGCCGGCGGGTCATGCGTCTCGAAGTGCGCGAGCACAATCGCCGCGCCGTTGCCCGCTACAAAAAAACCGGCTACCGCCTGTTCGGGCGGCACGGGACGTATTATGACGATCGCGCCGACGCGCTCCGCTTCGACAAGCCGCTTGTTGAGGAACCGCACCGGCTTTCATGAGTCTGTTACATACCACTCTGACTCTGGTCCCCAAATCGGCTTTCCCGGTGGACAATCGCGGGCAGTGCAGTCGCCATCCTCGCAAATTCCGGCTATGACGAACGCGTGCCGCGCCTGACCTCAATTGCATGACCGGCCTGATTTCATATTTCGGCATCGATCTGGAAGGGACCTGCCCATGACCGGCTGGGTCATCCTCGTCGACCAGTCCCGCGACCTGCCGAACGCCGAGACCCCTCACAAGGTCATCACCACAAGCGAATACCTGGCGCGGCCTCGTTTGTTCGAAATGGGACGGCCGAAGCTCGTCAATCTCGCCCGCTCCTATGCCTACCAATCGAAAGGCTATTACGCCTCGCTGCTTGCCGAGGCGCGCGGCCATCGCGTGGTGCCGACCGTCGAGACCATGCTCGAATTGCGCGAGCAGAAGCTGTACGAGCATGCCCTGCCCGACCTTGAGGAAGAGCTGAACCGCTGCGCCAGGCGCGCCGATTTCCAATCGGTTGGCGAGTTCAAGCTATTGGTCTGTTTTGGCATCGCCCGCGACGATCGTTTCGAGCCGTTCGGGCGGCTCTTGTTCGACTGGTTCCGATGTCCCGCGCTCGAGGTGATCGTCGAAACCGGCGGCAGTTGGCTGTCGATCGACCGCATCCGGCCGCGCGCCATCACCCGGTTGGCCAATGGCGAAGCCGAATTCTTCCGCGAGTCGCTACATAATCATACCAAGCGCGAATGGCGCGATCCCAAAGCGCGCTCGGTCGCAAAGTACGATCTCGCCGTGCTTCTCGATCCCAACGAGAAAACCGCGCCGTCCTCCCTGGATACGATCAAGCACTTCGGCCGCATCGCCGAAAAAATGTCGGTCGACGTCGAACCGATCACCAAGCGTCAGCTCGCCGAACTCGCCGAATTCGACGGCTTGTTCATCCGCGAGACCACCTCGATCGATAATCACACCTACCGCTTCGCCCGGCGCGCGTGGCAGGAAGGCATGCCGGTCATCGACGATCCGATCTCGATGATCCGCTGCACCAATAAAGTGTTTCTGATGGAGCTCCTACAGCAGAACCAGGTGCCGACGCCGCCAACCGTGATCGTCGCCGAAGACACCGACCTCGGCAAAGCGATCGACGAACTCGGACTACCGCTGGTGGTCAAAATCCCGGACGGCTCGTTTTCTCGCGGCGTGCACAAGATCACTTCACCTGCCGAGTTTCGGCGCATCTGCGACGAGTTGTTCGAAGAGACCGATCTGCTTCTGGCGCAGAAATTCCTGCCGACCGATTTCGACTGGCGGGTCGGCGTTCTTGCCGGCGAGCCGCTTTTCGTCTGCCAGTACCGCATGGCGCGCGGCCACTGGCAGGTGGTGAAGTACCGGCCGGACGGCTCTTCGCATGAAGGCGGCTTTCGCGCCTTCGGTCTCGACCAGGCGCCGCCCGAGGTGATCGACGTCGCGGTGCGCGCGGCGCGGCCGATCGGCGACGGCTTCTACGGCGTCGACCTCAAACAGACTGCCGACGGCATTGTCGTCATGGAAGTCAACGACAATCCCAGCCTTGAACACGGCATCGAAGATTCCGTGGGCAAGGACGAAATCTGGATGCGGCTGTTGCGCTGGTTCGTCGACCGCTTTGAGCAGTAGGATTTCGTAAGAATGGCGAGCCGCCGCTAGCGCTCCGCCGTCTTCTCGCTTTTCGCCACATGATCGAGCGGCCAGCGGGCGCGCGGCGCGATATCGAGCGGATCGGTCAAGCCGAGCACCAGCCGTTCCGCGCCGGCCCAGGCGATCATGGCGGCATTGTCGGTACACAGCGCCGGCGGCGGGGCGACCAGCTCGGTGCCGACTTCAAAGGCCACGCGGTGCAGCACTTTACGGATCGCCTGATTGGCGGCGACACCGCCGGCGCAGACCAAGGCGTTGGGAGTGCCGATCCGAAGCCGGAACAGCCGCAACCCGTTGCGCAGCCGGTCTTTGACCACGTCGACCACCGCCTGCTGGAACGAGGCGCACAGATCGGCCACGTCCTCGTCGCTCAGCGGCGCTATTTTTTCCGCCTCGAGGCGTAGCGCGGTCTTAAGGCCGGAGAACGAGAAATCTGCGTCGCGCCGGCCCGTCATCGGCCGTGGCAAGACGAAACGTTCGCCATCGCCGCGAGCTGCTTCCTTCTCCACCAGAGGCCCGCCGGGATAGCCGAGGCCCAGTAATTTCGCCGTCTTGTCAAAAGCCTCGCCGATCGCGTCATCGACCGTGCCGCCGAGCCGCAGGTAATCGCCGACGCCGCGCACACCGAGGATCTGGGTGTGGCCGCCGGAGGCCAGAAACAGGCAATACGGAAAAGCGGTCGCGTCGGTGAGCCGGGCGGTGAGCGCATGGGCTTCGAGATGATTGACTGCGAGCAAGGGCTTATCGTGGGCCAGCGCGATGGCTTTTGCCGTGGTCAGGCCGACAATAACGCCGCCGATCAGGCCCGGACCGGCCGCGGCGGCAACCCCATCGAGCGCCTCGAAAGAAATTTGCGCCTCGCTCATCGCTTTGGCGATGATGCGATCGAGCGCTTCGACGTGGGCGCGGGCGGCGATCTCGGGGACGACGCCGCCGAATTCGGCGTGCTCGCTGATTTGCGACAGCACGATATTGGACAAAATGCGCCCGCGCCCATCGTCGCTGCGGCTCACCACCGCGGCGGCTGTTTCATCGCAGGTCGTCTCGATGCCGAGGATCAACATCGGTGTATTATAGCCCTCCGATGAGCCAATCTTCGACTCTTGCCTCGACTCCGACTTCCATTCTGCGTCTAGGCTCGCGTGGTTCGCCGCTGGCGCTGGTCCAGGCGCGCCAAGCGCAAAGCGCGATTGCCCAGGCGTGCGGCGTGGCGCCGGAGGCCATCGAAATCAAGGTCATCCGCACCACCGGCGACAAGATCCAGGACGTGCCGGTCCAGGGTAGATCCTTGGCCGACGCCGGCGGCAAAGGGCTGTTCACCAAGGAAATCGAGGATGTTTTGCTGGCCGGCGCCATCGATATCGCCGTGCATTCGTCGAAAGATCTTCCGGCCTTTTTGCCGGCCGGGCTTATGCTGGCGGCATTCTTGCCGCGCGAGGACCCACGCGACGCTCTGGTTAGCGGCAAAGCCAACAGCCTGCGCGAGTTACCGCACAATGCGCTGGTCGGCACTTCTTCGCCGCGCCGGCAAGCTTTGCTCAAGCGCGTGCGGCCCGATCTGCGCATCGCGCCAATGCGCGGCAATGTCGAAACGCGGTTGCGCAAGATTGAAGCCGGTGAGGTGGACGCGACTATCCTCGCGGCGGCTGGATTAAAGCGGCTCGGACTGTTTTCGGCAGCGAGTGCCGTGCTTGAGGTCGAGGAGTTCTTACCGGCGGCAGGCCAGGGCGCAATCGCGCTCGAGTCGCGCACCAATGACGATAAGATCCGCGCACTTGCCGCCGCGGTCGACGATGCCGATACCGCGACCGCGCTTGCCGCCGAGCGCGCCTTTCTCGCAGCCCTCGGCGGCTCGTGCCGCACTCCGATCGCCGGCCATGCCCAGATCAAAGGTGACACTGTCAGCTTTCACGGCCTGATCGCAACGATTGACGGCCGCGATGTCGTTGAAGTGTTCCGGCAAGGCCGCCGCGCCGATGCTACGGCGCTCGGCGCCGACGCCGGCCATGACGTCAAGGCGCGCGCCGGCGCCGGTTTTTTTGTCGAGGATTAAGCATTGCGGATCCTGGTGACGCGACCGCAACCCAGCGCCGCAGATACCGCCATGGCCTTGCGCGCGCGCGGTCATGAACCGATCGTCGCGGCGCTCCTCGAAATGGAGCTTCTATCTGAAGTCGATCCCAAGACCGGACCGTGGGACGCGATTCTGCTCACCAGCGCCAACGGCTTGTGGGGCATTTGCACGTTCGCCTGGAACAAAAAGTGGCACGGCATACCGGTGTTCGCCGTCGGCGATATCAGCGCGAAAGCGGCGCGCGATATGGGCTTCGCTGAGGTCGTCTCGGCCGGAGGCAATGTCAACGATCTCGCTAAGCTCGTCGCCGCGCGGCTCAAGCCGCCGGCGCGGCTGCTTTATCTCGCCGGCGAGGAACGCTCCGGCGATCTCGCCGGAGCGCTACGGGCAAAAAACTTCGAGGTCGATCTGGTCGTGGTTTACCGCTTTCTCACGGCGCAGTTGCTTCCACAGCCCGCCGCGGAGGCGCTGGCGGCTGAAATCGATGGGGTCTTGCATTTCTCCCGTGCCAGTGCGGAGACGTTTCTCCAGGCGGCGCGCAATTCGAAACTGCTGGATGCGGCGCTAACAAAGCCGGTCCACTTTTGCCTGTCCGAAAACGTCGCCGCACCGCTGCGCGAGGCCGGTGCGGCACAGATTCGCGTCGCGGCGCGGCCGGACGAAGCTGCGCTCCTCGAACTTTGCGTTTAGGCAAAGCATTTACGATCAACGATCGGCCATGTTGCCGCTGCCTCCGACGCGTACTATGCCGGGGACGAGGTGAGCCGAATGACGAGCGAGTCGGACAACACAGGCCGGCGCCCGCCTACCATCGAATTGGCGGCGACCGAAGTCGCGACCTCCGCCGCTGAGCCGGCAGCCGGCCCGGCGGAATCGGCAGACACGCGCGCGGCCGAGGAGGCGCCCGCGAGTTCCAATGCATCGTCGCCGACTGGGGGCAAACAGCAAACAAGCAGCGCTTCCAGCGGCCGGCTCAAGTTACACATTACAGGCGCGCTGATCGGCGCGGTCATAATGGCGGCTGCTCTGGCTGCACTTTGGCTTACTGATTTGATCCCGGCGCGCGATGGCACGGCCGGCCATACGCTTGCGTCAAACACCTCCGCGCCAGCGACGCTGTCCCCCACGCCGCCGCCAAATCAGGCGCCAAGTCAGGCGCCAAGTCAGGCGCAAAGTCAGACGCCCGATCTCAGCGCGCGGCTCGACAAGATCGAACGTGCAATCGAAGCGCAGCGTACCGAACCGGCGCTGGGCAACCGCATCGGTGGAGTCGAAGCCCAAGCGAAATCGCTCGGCAACGACGTCGCCGCGCTGCAACGCCGGCTCGACGAGATTGCGGCAAGCGGCCAAAGCGCCGCCAAGCAAGCTGACACGGCGCTCAACGCGGCCGAGGCGGCGAAAAGCGCAAGCGAAGCCGCCAACAAAATGGAAGTGCAACGCGGCGACCTCGATGCGGTGGCGAGCCGGATCATGGCGCTCGAAAGCGCGGTGAAAGGTCTCGCCGCGGCGACCGCACCGGTAGATCGCGCGGCACGGTTTACCATCGCCGCGGAAGCACTGCGCGCGGCCGTCGAACGCGGCACGCCATACCAAGCCGAACTTGCGGCGCTTGGCGCGCTCGGTGTCGATCAGAAGGCAACTGCGCCCCTTGAACCATTCGCTGCAAGCGGTGTTCCGAGCACCGCCGCGCTGGCGCACGAGCTCGACGCTTTGACGCCGGCACTGCAACAGGCGTCGGAGCCGGAATCGGGCGATGCGACTTTCCTGGGACGGCTCAAAGCCAATGCAGAAAAGCTGGTCCGCGTAACGCCGGCCGGCGCGCCGGCAGGGAACGATCCAGCGGCGGTTCTCGCGCGGATCAGGTTTGACGCCGCGCATGGCGATATCGCCGCGGCCTTGGCCGCTATCGACGCGCTGCCAGATTCAGCAAAGTCGCTCGCCGCGGCGTGGGGCAAGAAAGCCGCGGCCTGCGAGGCGGCGCTGGCGGCGAGCCGACAGATCGCCAGTGATGCGCTGACGGCGCTTGCCAAGCCACACGCCCGATGATCCGCGTCATCCTTTATTTGATCCTCATCGGCGTCATTGCTTATGGCGTCGCATTTCTTGCCGACCGGCCGGGCGATGTCGTCGTCACCTGGCAAGGATTGCGCATCGAAACGTCGCTCCTGGTGCTCGGCGCCGCCGTCATCGCGGCAATGATCGTCTTAAGTTTGATCATCGGCCTTATTCGCGCCATTGCGCGGTCGCCCATCGTGCTGGCGCGGCTACTGCGCAATCGCCGCGGCACGCGGGCCTATGAAGCAATTTCAAATGGACTAATCGCGGTCGGCGCCGGCGATATCGCGGCCGCGCGGAGATTTACCGCAGAAGTCCAAAGGCTCGCGCCCGGCGAGCCGCTGGCGCTGTTGCTGACCGCGCAAGCGGCGCAACTTACCGGTGATCGCGACGCGGCGGAGCGCGCGTTCCGCGCTATGGCCGCCCGCGCCGAAACCAAAGCGCTCGGCTTGCATGGTCTGTTCATCGAGGCGCGGCGCCGCAACGACGCAGCGAGCGCGCGCGCCTATGCCGAAGAGGCGGCGCGCACAGCGCCCTCGCTTGGCTGGGCGGGAACCGCAGTCCTCGAATCGCGCTGCCGCGACGGCGATTGGGCGGGGGCGCTTGCCTTGCTCGAGCAGCAAAGGCGCATGTTCGATAAAGCGCGCTATCGGCGCCAGCGCGCGGTGCTGCTCACCGCGCGGGCGCTGGCCGTGGAAGACAGCGACCGCGACGCCGCCAAGGAGTTCGCGCTTGAAGCCAACAAGCTTGCGCCGGACTTGGTGCCCGCGGCCGCGCTGGCCGGCCGGCTCCTCGCCGAAGGCGGCCAGCTCCGCAAGGCGAACCGGATCATCGACAGCGCTTGGCGCGCGAAGCCACATCCCGAATTGGCGCAAGCCCACGCCGAACTGCGTTCCGGCGAAGCGGCGCGCGACCGGCTCAAACGGATCGAAGCGGCCGCGAAACGCGTGCCGGGTCATATCGAGGCCGCGCTGGCGGTGGCCCGCGCCGCGCTCGACGCGCAGGAATTTGCCAAGGCGCGAAGCGAACTGGCGCCGTATCTCGAGCGTCCTACCAGACGAGTCTGTCTGCTCATGGCCAGGCTGGAACGCATCGAGCGCAACGACGAAGGCCGCGCCCGCGAGTGGACAGCGCGCGCGCTCAACGCTCCGGCCGAGCCGCAATGGACCGCTGACGGTTACGTCTCGGATCGATGGCTGCCGGTCTCGCCGGTCAGCGGCCGGATCGATGCCTTCGAGTGGCGGGTGCCGCTCACTGGCGCGATCGCCGCGCCGATCATTGAGCCCGAGGCCATCGCGCCCCCTCCTCCCGGCCCGGCGATCAACGCGGCGGGGCCGCGAGACGAAAACGTGGCACGAAGTGTCGCCCCCTCTCGCAGCAGATCGGAACCTGCGCCAATCAAGGCCGAGCTCAAACCCGAGCCGGTCATTCCGCTTGTGCATGCCCCCGACGATCCCGGACCAGACGCGGTCGAGGAGAACGAAGCGCCGGCAAGCGAAGAGAGCGGCGGCTGGCGCAAGATTCTGCAATAGAAGTTTATTGCCCATCGCCGGGCTGCCGTGCATTATACCATATGAACTATAGTGCATGAGGTCTTGCCCGCGATGCCGATCGCCAAGAAACCCAAGACACACAACAAATCGGCCAACCACAAATTGGTCGACCGCAAATCGCCGCTGGATTCATTGAGCAATGCCGGCGCCGCTGCCGCGTTTCTCGCAGCCCTCGGCCGCGAGGTACGGCGCAGTCGTGCCAAGCGTGGCATGACGCGCCGCCAATTGGCGGAAGCCTCGCGCGCGTCGGAGCGGTATTTGGCGCAAATCGAAAGCGGCGCCGGCAACCCGTCCGTGACAGTGTTGCGCGCGATCGCCCAGGCGCTCGATCTTCCCGCCGCCGCGTTGCTGGGCGAGCCGAGTGCGCACTCCGCGGCGCGCGCAGCGCTGCTCGATCTTGTCGCGACGTTGCCGGATTCGGCGCTGGCCGAGCTGACCGATCTCATCGAAGCGCGCCTCGTGCCGGCAGAGTCCGCCGATCGAGCGCGGCGGATCGCCCTGGTTGGGCTGCGCGGCGCCGGTAAGTCCACGCTTGGACGCATGCTGGCGCGTCATCTCGGCTGGCCTTTCATCGAGCTCGACCGCGTGGTCGAACAGGATTACGGCGCCAGCATCCCGGACATGATCGAAATGGCGGGAACGGCGACATTCCGCCGCCACGAGCGTGCGGCACTCGAGCGTGTGATTGCCGACCATGACGCTGCGGTAATCACAACTGCGGGCGGCATCGTGTCCGATCGCGAGAGCTACGCGTTATTGCTGCGGCGCAGCCACACGATCTGGATCAAGGCGCGCCCGGAGGAACATATGGTTCGGGTCATGGCGCAGGGCGATTTTCGCCCCATGGCGGCGAACCGCGAGGCGATGGCCGATTTGGTCGCGATCCTCGAGGCGCGCGGCGCCGACTATGCCCGCGCGCAAACCCAGCTCGACACCTCCGGCGAGGCTGTGGAGCAGAGCTTCGCCAAATTGCAGCGGATGGCCGGCGACATGCTCGGGCCGCAATCGAATTCATCAGCGCCGCGCGTACCAGCAGGGGGCGCGCAGCTGTGACGCTGTCGGAAACCGGCTTTCTCGATCTGCCGCCGATGCGGCTCGAATACCGCATGATCGGTCCGCGCCCCGATGCGGCGCCGACGATCGTCATGCTGCATGAAGGGCTCGGCAGTGTCGATCTGTGGGGCGACTTTCCCGACAAAATCGCGGCGGCGATGGGCACCGGAGTGTTCGTTTATTCGCGTGCCGGATACGGCAAGTCGACCGGCGCCAAGCTGCCGCGCAGCACGTCGTTCATGGATGAAGAGGCTTGCCAAGTGTTGCCGCGCATCCTCGACGCCATCGGCTTCCGCCGGGGTTTTCTGCTCGGTCACAGCGACGGCGGATCGATCGCGACGATTTACGCCGGCAGCGTTCAGGATCACCGCGTGCGCGGCCTGGTTCTGATCGCGCCGCACTTCTTTGCCGAAGAAATGGGCTTGGCCGAGATTCGGCGGGCGCGCAAATCGTTTGAGTCCGGCGCATTGCGGGAAAGGCTGAAGCCCTGGCATGCGGATGTCGACGCCGCCTTCCGCAGCTGGAACGAGCCTTGGCTTCATCCCGACTTTGAGAAATGGGACATCATCGAAGCGCTTAGCTATATCCGCGTGCCCATCCTGATCGTGCAGGGCGAAAACGATCAATACGGCACGCTCAAGCAGATCGAGATGGCGCGACAGGAATGTTTCTGCCCGGTCGAAGCTGTGGTGCTGCCGGGCATTCGCCATATTCCCTATCGCGAAGCGCCGGATATCACGGTCAACGCGGTCGCCGAATTCATCAACCGGCTGCTGCGCGACCACCATGAGGCGGAACAACCTGCCACGCCCGGGATTGCCCTCTCATGAATTATAATGCATATGAGAGGCGAGCCCGCTAACAGCCCATGCAGAAGACCGGAGCGGAGCCGGTCCAAGCGCAGCGACCAGGCCATGAATGGGCGTTGTAGGATCATAACGTTGCGCCGCGGCATCCGGAGGAGTGAATGCGTACCGAGCGCATTATCGATTTTCAGACCGAGCCAAGCCGCTATCGCCACTGGAAGCTAAAGGTCGACGGCGAAATCGCCACGCTATTGATGGACGTCGACGAGAAATCGTCGTTGTTCGAGGGCTACGATCTGAAACTCAATTCCTACGATCTCGGCGTCGACATCGAACTCGCTGACGCGATCGAACGGCTGCGCTTCGAGCATCCGCAAGTGCGCGCGCTGGTGCTGCGGTCGGCGAAGCCGCGGGTGTTTTCCGCCGGCGCCAATATCCGCATGCTGGCCGGCGCGAGCCATGCGCATAAAGTAAATTTCTGCAAGTTCACCAATGAAACGCGCAATGGCATCGAGGATCTCAGCGAGCATTCCGGAATAAAATCGATCTGCGCCATCAACGGCACTGCGGCCGGCGGCGGCTATGAGCTCGCTTTGGCGACCGACTACATCATGCTGGTTGACGACGGCTCGGCGGCGGTTTCGCTGCCGGAGCTGCCGCTCTTGGCGGTGCTGCCGGGGACCGGCGGTCTCACCCGCGTCTCCGACAAGCGCCGGGTCCGCCGCGACCATGCCGACGTGTTCTGTACCACCGAGGAAGGCGTCAAGGGCAAACGCGCGGCCGAATGGCGGCTGGTCGATGCCGTGGTCCCCGGATCGAAGTTCGAGGAGGCGATCGCGGCGCATGCCAAGGAATTCGCGGCGCAATCGCCCCGTGCGGCGTCCGGTTTCGGCATCAAGCTGACGCCGCTGCAGCGGAACTTCACCGCCGATGCTATCGAATACAGCACCGTTTCGGTTGAATTTGCCCGCGACGCGCGGATCGCGACCATCATGTTTCGCGGCCCTACTGCGCCGCCGCCCGCTTCCGCAGACGCCATGGTCTCGCTCGGGGCGGAGTTCTGGCCGCTCAAGCTCGCGCGCGAGCTTGACGACGCCATTTTGCATATCCGCCTCAACGAACTCGACGTTGCCGCGCTTGTGTTCAAATCCTCCGGCGAGCCCGATCAGGTGCTGGCCTATGACCGGTTTCTCGATGCCAACCAGCAGCATTGGCTGGCGCATGAGATCCGTCTCCTGTGGAAGCGTGTGTTAAAGCGCGTCGACCTCACGTCGCGCACACTTGTGACCTTGATCGAACCCGGATCCTGCTTTGCCGGCACGCTTGCCGAATTGCCGCTCGCCAGCGACCGGTCCTACATTCTGATCGGCCAGCGCGAGGGCGATAACAAGCCGCCGGCGGCCATCGCTGTCGCCGACGCCAATTTCGGTCCTTATCCGATGTCGAACGGGCTGACGCGCCTCGCCAGCCGGTTCTTTGCCAATCCGGACGATCTCGCCGCCGTCAAAGAACAACGCGGCAAGATGATCGATGCCGAAACCGCGCAACGGCTCGGGCTGGTCACATTCGCGCTCGACGATATCGACTGGGATGACGAAGTGCGGCTGTTTCTCGAAGAACGCGCCAGCTTCTCGCCCGACGCACTCACGGGACTGGAGGCGAATTTGCGCTTTGCCGGGCCGGAAACAATGGAATCAAAAATCTTCGCGCGATTGACCGCGTGGCAGAACTGGATTTTCCAGCGTCCCAACGCCATCGGCGATGAGGGCGCGCTCAAGCGCTACGGCACCGGCCAGAAGCCGATGTTCGATCCGCGCCGAGTCTGAGGAGGAAGCCGGTCATGATGATCGAGAACGTCGATTACACAACGAAAATTCCAAACAACGTCAATCTGACCGAAGATCGGCAGGTGCTGCGTGCGCTGGAAAGCTGGCATCCCGGCTATATCGATTGGTGGATGGATATGGGGCCGCAAGGATTTCAGGAGGCCCTCGTCTATCTGCGCACCGCCGTGTCGGTCGATCCGAAAGGTTGGGCCAAATTCGATTACGTGCGCATGCCTGATTACCGCTGGGGCATCCTGCTGGCGCCGAAAGAGGAAGACCGCAAAATCCCGTTCGGCCGGCATTACGGTGAGGCGGCTTGGCAGGACATACCGGGCGAATATCGCGCCATGCTGCGCCGGCTGATCGTGATCCAGGGCGACACCGAGCCGGCGTCAGTCGAGCAGCAGCGACACCTCGGCAAGACTGCGCCGTCGCTTTACGACATGCGCAATGTTTTCCAGGTCAATGTCGAAGAAGGCCGCCACCTCTGGGCGATGGTCTATCTTCTGCAAAAATATTTCGGCCGCGACGGCCGCGAGGAAGCGGCCGAACTCCTACAGCGCCGCTCGGGCGACGCCGACAAGCCGCGCATGCTCGGCGCGTTTAACGAAGCGACGCCCGATTGGCTGTCGTTTCACATGTTCACGTTCTTCACCGACCGCGACGGCAAGATGCAGCTCGAAAGCCTGGCGCAGTCGGGCTTCGACCCGCTGTCGCGCACCTGCCGCTTCATGCTGACGGAAGAAGCGCACCATATGTTCGTCGGCGAGACCGGCGTGGGCCGCACGATCCAGCGCACCTGCGAGGCGATGAAAGCGGCCGGGATCGACGATTCAGCCGACATCGACAAGGTACGCGCGCTTGGCGTGATCGATCTGCCGACCATTCAGAAGAAGCTCAATTTGCACTATTCGCTCTCGCTCGATCTATTCGGCTCGGAGGTCTCGACCAACGCCGCGAATACGTTCAGCGCGGGACTGAAAGGGCGTTTCCAAGAAACCAAGATCGACGACGATCACCGCCTGGAAAATGCGACCTATCCCGTGCTCAAGCTCGTCGACGGCGAGATCAAACGCGTCGATGAGCCGGCGTTGACTGCGATCAATATGCGCCTGCGCGATGACTACACCGCCGATTGCCAACGCGGGCTCGACCGTTGGAACAAGATCATCGCCAAGACCGGGGTTGAGTTTAAATTCGAACTGCCGCACGTCGGTTTCCATCGCTTGATCGGCGAATTCAAGGACGTGAAGGCAACGCCCGCCGGCAAGCTCATCGACGAGGCCACTTGGAATCGCGACAAACAACAGTGGCTGCCGTCGAAGGACGATGGTGACTTTATCGGCAGTCTGATGAAGCAGGTACTCGAACCGGGCAAGTTTGCAA
>CATPBC010000470.1 GCA_955652195.1 uncultured Xanthobacteraceae bacterium
CGGCAGGCGGTCCCACCGACGTTGTCGGCCGCATCGTCGCAGATAGGTTAAGCGACGTTCTTGGCCAGCAAGTCATCGTCGAAAACGTCGGCGGCGCCGGCGGGATGACCGGCGCCCAACGCGTGGCGCTGGCCAATCCAGGCGGTTATCAGGTTCTCCTCGGCACCGTGGGCACCCAAGCCTACAATCAGACCCTCTATAAGAAGCCGCTCTACAATGCAGTCGACGACTTCACGCCAGTTGCGCTCATCGCCGAGCAGCCACTGGTTCTGGTCGTGCCCAAGGATTTTCCGGCCGACTCGCTGAAAACCTTCACGGTGTACGTCAAGGCCAATTCGGCGAAATTGTCGTTCGGCTCGGGAGGCAGCGGCTCTGCGACCCATCTCGGGTGCGTGCTGCTTAATACCGCGATCGGCGCGAACGTCCAGCATGTCCCGTATCGTGGCTCCGCTCCTGCCATGCAGGATCTCATCGCTGGGCGCATAAACTATCTATGCGACGCCGTCTCCACCGCGCTGCCGCAGATCAGGTCCGGGACCGTCAAACCACTAGCAGTCCTGGCGCGCCACAGATCGGCGGTACTGCCGGATGTGCCAACTGCGCAGGAACAAGGGCTTGCCGGATTCGAAGCCAACAATTGGATCGGGCTGTTCTTCCCGCGCAAGACCCCAGAGCCGATCGTCCGCCAACTTCACGATGCCGCCATCAAGGCCATGAATGTGCCGTCGCTGCGGGCGCGCATGGAGGCAATCGGCACCGACTTGGTGAGCGCCGATCGCACCGATTCCGCCTACCTCAAGCGCTTCGTCAGCAGCGAAATCGAGAAGTGGGCGGTGCCGATCAAGGCGAGCGGCGTGTCGGTAGAGTAAAGCTTCCGCCGCTCATCAACCTGCGTGGCGTTAAGCGGCGCGGCCGGCTTTTCGCCGCGCCGCATCACTCTTTGACGCTTTTCACCGGCGTTTCTGGCGTGAGGCCAGCGCGGCGGTGGGCGAAGCTCTCCTTGCCAGTTTGTTCCCACCGGCCGGTCACCGCACGCTCCGCATAGGTGTCCCAGACCGAATCCCAATCGCCGAGCGAATAGCCGTGCCACGGCTGCCGCGGCGTGATCGGCGGCAGATTAAGCTCGTGCCAAATCGCTAACGCCCGTTCCATGAACTCGCGCTTGGGCAGCGAAATCGGCGGATCGGGCGTTTTCTGGGTGGCATCGATCAGCATGGTCGATTCCTCGCCACCGCCTTCGGACTTCGGCCCGTGGCCGGCCGAGCGGTAAGGCGCGATGAACACGTCCTCGATCGGATTGGCGCGATAGGCGAGCGACCAGAACACCGCATTGAGATTTTCCGGATCGATGTCCTCGCTGATCCCGACGACATATTTGCCGATATCGGCTTGCAGCATCGCGGCGCCATGCAAGGCCCGCCAGATTTCGGTGCGCGGCACGCCCGGCGCAAACTGCACGAACAATATCTTGCGCAGATTGCTCAGCGGCTCATGCATCGCGACGCGGCGAACGCCTTTGATCGCCAGCATATCGCGCAAATGCGCGAGATAACGCGGCTCGTAGGCGACCCGCTTCATCACGCTCGATTCGCTCGGCGTCACCTCGCTTAAGATCGACAGCCAAACCGGATTGCGCTTATGCGTGATCGCGGTGACCTGCATCGACATGTTAAAGCCTTCAAGCGCCACGTGGCCGTGGCTCTCGCCGAACGGCCCTTCCGGTTCGAGCAGTTCGGGGTCGATGAGGCCTTCGACCACGAATTCTGCGTCCGCCGGCACGTCGAGATCGACCGTGACGCCTTTGATGGTGCGGATTGGCGCGCCGGCAAGCGCGCCGGCGACCGCCATCTCGTCGCAGTCGATCGGCAGTTTTTGCGGCCCGGTGAACATCACGACCGGCGCGCAGCCGACGACGATCGCGATCGGCATCGGCTGTTTGCGCTTGCGGTATTTCTGCCAGTGCAAATAGCCGCCGGCGCCGCCGGGCCGCGCCGCCATGCGCACGCCAAGCCGGTCGGTCGCCTTCAGCTGCGCGCGGTAAGTGCCCATGTTGCGCACACCGGTTTCCGGGTCGCGGGTGATGCACAACGTCGCCGTGAGATAGGGCGCCGCATCGAAACCCGGAGTTGAAATCGGCACCGGCAAAGCTTTAAGGCCGCCGTCCGGCTTGCGTAGCGCGTCGTCTTTGATGACGACGTCTTGGCATGGCGCGGCAGTCGCCGGCGTCGGTGCAATGGGATTGGCGATGGCGTGCAGCCAAGCGTCGCCGATTTCTTCGACTGGTCGCCCCATGCCGACGGCGTAGATCCGCGCCGAGGCCGCCAGCGCGCCGACTGCCACTGGAACATCGTAGCGGCGACCGCTGCCATCGGTCACATTGGTGAACAAGAATGCGCGCCGCTCGTCCTCGCGAAGCCCGCCCTGGAATTGCCAGCGCACCAGCGGATGCAGCTCGCTGTCCTTGTCGATCGCCCGGTCGATGCGGTGGAGCAAACCTTCGGCTTCGAGGCGCCGCAGATGTTCCTGGAAATCGAGCGGCGGGCTCGATCTCGCGGTTACGGATTGGGCTGCGCGCTTGTCGAGCATCGCGGTTATTTGTTTTTCTGATGTTCGGCGATGATCGGACGGGCCACGCGGAAACAATCGACTCCGATCGGCGCGCCGCAATAGATCGTGATCTGGGTCAGCGCGGCCCGGATCTCATTTGGCGTCAGCCCATTATTGAGCGCGCCGCGAACATGCGTGGCGAACTCTTCCATCTTGCCGAGCGCTGCGATCATGCCGAGATTGAGGATGGAACGCTCGCGCGGCTGTAATGTTTCGTCGCCCCAGGTCTCGCCCCAGCAATATTCGGTCAACAGCCGCTGAAAATCACGATTGAAATCGTCGACATTTTGCAGCGCGCGATCGACATAGGCGTCGCCCAAAACCTTTTTGCGTTTGGCAAGGCCGGCCTCATAGCGTTTCTGATCCATGGCGCTTTCCTCCTTATTAACAGTCTCCCTCGCCATCGCCTGCGCAGGGGAAGGGAAAATTACTCCTCGGCCGGTCCGCCCTTCCAGCGTTTGACGATGCCGGTATCGATGCCGAACAGATCGAGCAATCGCCCGCAGGTGTGATTGACGATGTCATCGACGCTTCGCGGACGGTTGTAGAAGGCGGGAACGATCGGCGCGATTACCGCGCCGATCTCAGCAAGCACCGTCATGCTGCGCAGGTGTCCGACGTGCAGCGGCGTCTCGCGAATCGCCAGCACCAGCCGCCGTTTTTCCTTGAGCACAACGTCGGCGGCGCGCGACAGCAGCGAAGCAGTAACCCCGCTGGCGATTTCGCTCATGGTACGGATCGAGCATGGGGCAATGATCATGCCCATGGTCGGGAACGAGCCGGAAGAAATCGCCGCCCCGATGTCAGTGATGGCGTAGTGCACCGAAGCCAGCGCGCGCACGTCTTTCGGCTTGATGTCGGTCTCGTAGGCCAATGTCATTTCCGCCGATCGGCTCATGACCAGGTGGGTCTCGACCTCGGCTCTGCGCAGGAGCTCAAGAAGCCGCACGCCGTAGATGGTGCCGGAGGCGCCGGAAATGCCCACAATCAGCCGTGTGGCAGCTTTCGCCATAACCCAACCCCGTTTAACCCTGTTTTCGTTCAACAGGAGGTCGCAGCGACTTTTGCCACGGGGCGACACGCCGTTCCAGTAGGGGTCAGCGGGCGACAAATTCCTCGAACTTGACCGCATCGAACGCGCTGCCCAGGCGGTCTAGCGCCGGTTTCGGAAAACGCACGGCCAAGACAGCCTCATAGGCTGCGAGATTCGCGCGCGCAGCGACCGCTGGCGCGGCCTCGCTGCCAAGCCGAGCGGAGCGGCTGTGGCTGTAGAGTGCTTCCTGCTGCAGGCGCTCGGCCTCAAGCTCGATAGCCTTGATCTTGGTTCGAAATGCTTCCTGTTCGTTTGCTTCGACGAGCGTCGCGGCGCCTTTGAGCTTGCGGCGCACATCACGGATTGGAACGATGGTGAGTTGCCGCCAATCGCGAACGGCCGCATCGAGATCCTTTACGTTCCCGGCGGACAATTGCCGCCGCCCGGCGGCAAGCCACAACAGAAACAGCAGCAGATTGACGTCGACGCCACATTCGTCCTGCAGCGCGATGCAGGCCTCGGCAACGCCGGCTTGGCAATAAAAATGCAGCGAGAACCGCCAGAACGGTGTTTCGCTTGCTGCTGCCGGCTCGGTCATGCTCCGCTAGGCCGTCTTAATGCCCAGCTCCGCCATTTCCTTGGCATAGGCGGTGTCCATGCGCGACGCGATGGCGTGTTTGGCAAGCTCGGCCGCGAAGATGCGGCGGATTTCCGGCTTCTCGTCGATGTAGTCGATCTGATCGCCGCCGGCGCGGCGGCTGATCCAGGCCTTCGGCACGCCTTGCGCATTGCGAACGGCGACGCCCTCATGCTTGAAGGCAAGATATCGCGCCGGCGTCGTCCCGGTATTGAAGTGCTGGTGGAACCACATATTCGGCGGCACGATCAGCGTTCCGACTTCCCACTCATAACGCTGCGGCTCTTCGCCTTCCGGCCACATCAAAGAGTAGCCCTCGCCCGAGAGCACGATGACATGCGCGCCCGGTCCGTGCGCATGGCCCTTCTTATAGGTGCCGATCGGAAACTGCGAAATGTGACTGTTCATCGAGCCTTTGGCCATGTTGAAGCGGATATGGCCGCCGCCGGCGCCGCGCTCGGTCGCGGTGATCAGCGGAATGTTGACCGCGTCGGGCACGAAATTCGTCGTCAGCAGAAAGCCCTTCTGCTCGCCCTTGTAAAAATAATCCGGCTCGCCGGCGAAGCGGTCGTTGAAGTCGTATTTGGTGTTGAAGATGAAATCGAGGTCCTCATAGAGATTGATGACCGGTGGTGCGTTGGTGACGGCGACATAGCGCGCCGGCTCCCGCCCCGAGCCGTTAAAATGCTGATGATGGCAATTCAGCGGGATGGCAAACAGCGCCCCTTCCTTCCATTCGAATGTGATTCGCGCGCCGGCGTCATTCCACACCGTCGTCGAGCCGCGGCCGCTCAGCACCAGAATCATCTCTTCGTATAATTGGCGGTGCGGCGTCAGACTCTTGCCCGCTGGAATCTCCATTACGTGACAATCGTTCGAGGTGCGCGAGGCGTCGTGGTTGAGGAAGATGGCATTGCCGCCGCGGCGCGCCCACGGCTTCAGCGCGACCGTCCGCAGGTTGCGGACATAAAACGACGGAATGATATCGAGCCCTTCGGCCTTGACCCAACGGGTATAGGGCGTCTCCTTTTCGGTCTTGAACTTACTGGCGAGTTCTTCGGAAACGAGCGCGGTTTTTTTGGCGGTCTCAGCCATTGGGCATTTCCATTTCTTCTGTCATGCCACCCCATATTAGCGAAAAACGCGGGGCAAAGGTTAAGGCGGACAATCGAATCGCAGCATCGGTTTAGCGGTGGCGCCCATGGCGATCGTGGCCGTGGCCGTGCTCATGGTTATGTCCATGCTCATGCTCATGCGTGTGCTCGCGATGATGCAGCCGCTGGCGCGGCCGCGGTCCACGCGGATCCTCGCTGAACACCAAGGA
>CATPBC010000471.1 GCA_955652195.1 uncultured Xanthobacteraceae bacterium
AGTTCAGATGCTTGGGCTCGACGACGAAGCCGAACCGGGCATCGCCGTGCCGCCAGATCGGGCCGACCACTTCGCCGAAGCCGATCGGCTTGATCATGGTCCAGCCGGCACGGGCCGGATCGAACGCCGTTTCGTTCGCCGCCGGCTTGTCGTTCATGCCGGTATCTTGACGGCAGGCGAACGCGCAGCAAGTCGCCGCTTCAAATCCGGAATGAGCTTCTCCGCGTTGGCGCCACTGGCGATTGCATGGCCGACGTCGCCGAGCGCCCGCACCGCCGCGACATAAGCTGCGACTTCACCTGGTTCGCGCACGGCCTGCTGATAGTCGGTGGCGAAGAAGAGCTGCGAGCGCGCAAGTTCCTGCAAGCCGAAGCGCACCCAGTGCCCGCCCAGTTCGGCGGCGTGTTCGGGCCCGGCCCAGCCGGCGATATCGTAATACAGGCGATGATCGAGATAATGGTCGAACGGCTGGCGCGGCCGGCGGCCGTGCCGGGCGAGATCCGCGGTGCCCCACTGATCGCGCGCTTGAAAGCCGCGGATACGGCCGAGATAGCGGCCGATGCCGCCGGCAAAATGCGAGAATTGGATCGTCAGCGTCGGCAGTTCATCGAGCAGGCCGGAATTGATGAGGCGGACCGCCGTCGTCATCAACGAAAATTCCCAGCCGAGCATGCGACCGAGATCGTCGGCATCCATGCGCGACCAGCGAATGACGCGCGGCAAAGGGTGGATGAAGACGTAAAGACCAAGATCGGTGCAGGTTTTCCAGAATGGCCGCAGCTCCTGGGCATCAAGCGGCAAGTCCTGCAATTCCGAGGCGATGACGGCGCCCGGAAAGCCGAGTTCGACAGCGCAGCGCTTTAATTCGGCGGCAGCTTCCGTAGCTTTAAGCGCAGGCACATGAGCTAAGCCAATGAAACGGCCAGGATACGCCCGCTCAGCTTCGCGCAGGCGATCGTTGATGAGGCGGCAAACCGCAATGTCCGGCTGATCAAAACCGGCGCCGCAAGTCAGCACGCCGGCATCGATACCGGCTGCATCCATCACGCGGATATGCACGTCGAGATCGGCAAGCAGCGGATTGAGCAGATAATGCGGATTGCCGTCCCGGTCGAGATCGGCCGTTGCTTTGCTGGGTTCGCCTTTGAGCAATTCCGGCGGCGTGTAATGTTGCTGAAAATCGATGAGCATTTAGGACCTGTAGCCCGGATGAAGCGTTAGCAAAATCCGGGGTCATCATTGTGGAATCCCGCATTGCGCTTCGCTCCATGCGGGCTACCAGCAAATTTTACATGATCGCAAATTCAGTGTTGCGCCGGTCGGTCACCAGCATGGCGCCGGGATAGTGGGTGATGCAGAAATCCGGTCGCGCCTCCATGATCACGGACTGCGGCGTCACTCCGCAGGCCCAGAACACCGGAAGCTCATCATCGTGCACCGGCACTGCATCGCCCCAATCCGGCCGGGCCAGGTCTTTAATACCGATCGATTCCGGTTTGCCGATATGCACTGGCGCGCCATGCACCGAAGGAAAGCGCGTCGTGATCTGGATGGCGCGAATGGCGTCGGCGGGCTTCATCGGCCGCATCGAAACCACCAGCGGGCCGTGGAACGGACCGACGGCCGCGGTCTCGACTGAGGTACGGTACATCGGCACCGTGCAGTCGCAAGTCATGTGGCGCAGCTCGATCCCGGCCTCGAGCAGGGCCTGCTCAAACGAGAACGAACAGCCAATCGCAAACGTGACCAGATCGTCGCGCCACCATTTGGCGATGTCGCTTGGCTCATCGACCAGTGCGCCGTCGCGCCAGACGCGATAGCGCGGCAGGTCGGTGCGAATGTCGAGATCGTCGGCCAATGCCGGAATACGTGGATCGCCGGGAGCCGAGAGCCCGAGCAGTGGGCACGGCTTCGGATTGCGCTGGCAAAATTGCAGGAAGTCCTGCGCCAGCGCTTGCGGCAGGATGGCGAGATTGGCCTGAACGAAGCCGGGTGCCAGGCCGGATGTCGGTCCGGCATGCTGGTTACGGCGAATTGCGAGCCGCGCTGCGCGGCCGGTAGACAGTGCTTCCGGTTTTTCCCGGCGCAGGCTCGCCGTTGCCAATGTTTGCTCTTGCATGATTGCCGTCACTGTATTTCGGCCATTTTATCATCAACCAGGGCCGGAAAAACTGCTTCCGGCGCGACGATGTTACACGGATCGTGCGCTGCCCGCCTATCGGCCGGTAACCGAATCCGGTTGAAACCGTGCGCAATATCGCGTTTGCTAATGCCCTAAATCACCCGCCAAAAAGCCCGTTAAGGGACAGCCGGACAAATTCCAGAAGGACGAAATCCAGAAAGCACGAATTCCAAGAGGAAGGAACAGCCAATGACCGAGAAGTGGAAGGACGAGAAGTGGGCGCAAGACATCTGGTATCGCGGCAAGCTCACACGCCGACGGCTCGTCGGCTGGGGCGGCGGCGCGATCGGCGCCATGATGCTTGTGCCTGAACCCTGGCGGGCCGCGTTCGGCGCCGCCAAGCCCTATAAGATCGGTTCTGAGCAGCCGCTGTCCGGCGCTGGCGCCGCCGGCGGCAAAACCGCCGTAGTGGGATTGCAGATGGCGGTCGACCGCATCAATAGCAGCGGCGGCATCAATGGCCGGCCGGTCGAATTGATCATCTCCGACGACGAGAGCTCGCCGGCGGTCGCGCGGCAGAAGACCTCAAAGTTGGTGCAGGAGAGCAATATCGACGCCCATGTCGGGGGCTTTCTCTCTAACATTTGTCTCGCCTGCATGCCGGTTTGGCAGGAGGCCAAGATCGTCAACATGATCAGCGTCTGTCTCGATACCACGCTGACCACTACCAAGTGCAACCGCGTCAGCTTCCGCGTCCACGATTACGCGCCGGCGCAAGCGGTGGCGTTCGCACCCTACCTCGTCAACTACGTAGGCAAGAAGTGGCATCTCGCCTATGCCGATTATTCTTGGGGCCAGTCGACGCGCGACGCTTACGCCCAGGAGATCAAGAAAGCCGGTGGTGAAGTCGTGGAAACAACTGGCATTCCGCTCGGCACCGCCGACATGACACCGTTCTTGTCGAAAATCTCCGGCAATTTCGACGGCTTGTTTGGCATCTTCTTCGGCAAAGACGGCGTGACGATTGGCAACCAAGCCTACGATCTCGGCCTCACGAAGAAGTACAAATGGGCCGGCGACGGCGCCATTTGCGAATCGACCAATCTGCCGGCGCTCGGCAACAAGATCGAAGGGTTCATCGCCATCAATCGCTACATCCCGGTATTCCAGGGGCCGCTTGATACTCCCTATCTGCACCGGTTCTTCGATGAAGCCAAAGCACGACTGGCGAAGGTCGACCCGTCGGGGCCATTGCCCGATCGCTACGTGCAGTCGAACTACGAGGCCATGAACGCCATAAAGGTCGCCATGGCCGCGTCGAAGTTCGAAAGCCGCGACGACACCGACAAGCTGATCGAGGCGCTCGAGGGCCTCGAAATGAAGGAAAGCGACGACTTCCCGCAAGGCGACAAGACGTTGCGCAAGGCCGATCACCAGGCGTTCCTACGCGAGTTCCTGTACGAGGTTAAAGGAGGCAGCTTCCACCTTCTTGAGACGGTAGCGAAGGACAAGACATACTTCCCACCCTCCTGTGCCTTCACCGCCTAAGGTGCGCGCGCAACCTTCGGTCGACATCGGCTCCCCGGCAACTAGCCGGGGAGCCGCGTTACCACCAATCCTCAAGACCGAGCTTTTGTCCGTCCA
>CATPBC010000472.1 GCA_955652195.1 uncultured Xanthobacteraceae bacterium
CTTCGGGATTTCGGCAAACACCACGTGGCGCGGGCATTTATAGGCGGCGAGATTTTTTCTGCACCAGGCGATCAGTTCCTCGGATGTCGCATTGGCGCCGGGCTTTAGCTCGACGAATGCGCACGGCGTCTCACCCCATTTTTCGTCGGGCTTGGCGACCACGGCGACGACCTGCACGGCCGGATGTTTGTAGAGAGCGTCCTCGACTTCGATGGACGAGATGTTTTCGCCGCCCGAGATAATGATGTCCTTGGAGCGGTCTTTGAGCTGGATGTAGCCGTCGGGATGCATAACGCCGAGATCGCCGGAATGAAACCAACCGCCGGCGAACGCCGCCTCGCTCGCCTTCCTGTTCTTTAGGTAGCCTTTCATCACCACATTGCCGCGAAACATGACTTCACCCAAGGTCTCGCCGTCGCGCGGGACCGGTTGCATCGTCTCGGGATCGAGCACGTCAAGCGCTTCGAGCACCGGATAGGCGACACCCTGGCGCGCTTTCTTCGCCGCCTGCTCGGAGGACGCGAGCGCGTCCCATTCGCGGTGCCAGTCGTTGATGGCGGCCGGGCCATAGGTCTCGGTCAAACCGTAGAGATGCGTGACGTTAAAGCCGGCGGCCTTCATCGCCGCCAACACCGCCTCCGGCGGCGGCGCTGCCGCGGTGGCGAACTGCACGACGTGCGGCAACGGCTTTTTCTCATGCGCCGCCGCGTTGAGCAGCGTCGACATCACGATCGGCGCGCCGCACAAATGCGTGACCTTGTGCGTGACAATGGCGTCATACATTGCCGGCGCACGGACCGCGCGCAGGCACACATGGGTGCCGGCGACGACTGAAAGCGTCCAGGTGAAGCACCAGCCGTTGCAATGAAACATCGGCAGCTTCCACAGATAAACCGGATGCTTGCCCATGCCGCAGGTGATGACATTCGCCATAGCCAAGAGAGACGCGCCGCGATGGTGGTAAACGACGCCTTTGGGATCGCCGGTCGTGCCAGAGGTATAATTGAGTGAGATCGCGTCCCATTCGTCGCGCGGCATTGCCCACGCAAAATCGGGATCGCCGCCGTGCAGGAAATCCTCGTATTCGATTGCGCCGAGGCGGTCGCCGGCGCCGGTGAATTCGGGATCGTCGTAGTCGATCACCAGCGGCTTGGCCTTGCAGCCGGCAAGCGCGTCTTTGACCACCTTGGAATATTCGCGGTCGGTGATCAGCACCTTGGCTTCGCCATGGTCGAGCGTGAAAGCAACGATCGCCGCATCAAGCCGCGTGTTGATGGTGTTGAGCACGCCGCCGGCCATGGCGACCCCGTAATGGGCCTCCAGCATGGCCGGTGTATTGGCCAGCACGACAGCGACCGTATCGCCGCGTTTGATGCCGCGTTGGGCGAGCGCCGAAGCAAGCCGTCGCGCCCGCGCGTAAAATTCCCGGTAAATCCAGGAGCGTGCGCCATGGACGACGGCAGTCTGGTCCGGATAGACCGCGGCGGCGCGGGCGAGAAACGACAGCGGGGTGAGCGGCTGGAAGTTCGCCGGGTTGCGATCGAGATCGGTGTTGTAGGCGCTGGCCATGTTGCTCCCACTCCAAGCCTATCCAAAAGATTGAACCGAGCGAATAGGCCAGACAAAGACAAATAGCCGCTTTTTGCCGCTCGTTGCTGTTCGCCCTCGAGTGGCGGCGATATAGTGGGACGAAATAATAGCTGAAACAGTAGACCTGGAGGCGCTGCCCATGGACGCTGCGAGGAAGGCTGCTATGGACGCCCGATCGAGCCGCTACCATGAGATCTATGCGCGCTGGCAGCGCGATCCGCTCGGATTTTGGGGCGAGGCGGCAGCCGATATCGACTGGCTTGAAAAACCGAAAAAAGTTTTCGATGCCACGGCTGGCATTTACGGCCGTTGGTTCGTCGGCGGGGTCTGCAACACCTGCTTCAATACCGTCGATCGGCACGTCAATGCCGGACGCGGCGAGCAGACCGCGATCATATACGATTCACCGCTCGCCGGCGCCAAACGCACCCTCACCTATCATCGCCTGTTGACCGAAACGCAGGTGCTCGGCGGCATGCTGCGCGATCTCGGCGTCGGCAAGGGCGACCGCGTCATCATTTATATGCCGATGGTGCCGGAGGCGGTCATCGCCATGCTCGCCTGCGCGCGCATCGGAGCGATTCATTCCGTCGTATTCGGTGGCTTTGCCGCGCGCGAACTCGCCACCCGGATCGACGACTGCAAGCCGAAAGTCATTCTATCGGCAAGCTGCGGCCTCGAGCCGGGGCGCGTCGTGCAATATAAGCCGCTGCTCGACGAAGCGATTACCATCGCCGCGCACAAGCCGCAGAGCTGTCTGATCCTGCAACGGCCGCAAGCACAAGCGACGCTGATCGAAGCCCGCGACCGCGACTGGGCGCAAATGCGCGATCACGCGCTCGTTCATGCCCGCTCCGCTTTCGATTGCGTGCCGGTGCAAGCGACCGATCCGCTTTACATTCTTTATACGTCCGGCACGACCGGACAGCCGAAAGGCGTGGTCCGCGACAATGGCGGCCACATGGTCGCGCTGAAATGGTCGATGAAAAATCTCTACGGCGTCGAGCCGGGCGAGGTGTATTGGGCTGCCTCGGACGTCGGCTGGGTGGTCGGACATTCTTACATTGTCTATGCGCCGCTGTTGCACGGCTGCACCTCCATTCTCTACGAGGGCAAGCCGGTCGGCACGCCGGATGCCGGCGCATTCTGGCGGGTCATCGCCGAACATGGCGCCGCGGCGATGTTCACCGCGCCCACCGCGTTCCGCGCCATAAAGAAGGAAGATCCGCAAGGCAAGCTTCTGGCGCAATACGATCTGAAGAAATTCCGCACCTTATTCCTTGCCGGCGAGCGCGCCGATCCCGACACGCTGGTGTGGGCGGAGAAGCTCCTCAGAGTGCCGGTGATCGATCATTGGTGGCAGACCGAAACCGGCTGGGCCATTGCCGGCAATCCGGTGGGCCTCGGTATGCTGCCGGTCAAGCACGGCTCGCCCACCGTGGCGATGCCCGGCTATGACGTGCGCATTGTGGATGAAAGCTGCCGTGAGCTGCCGCCCGGCAAGATGGGCTCGATCGTGGTGAAGCTGCCGCTGCCGCCGGCCTGCATGCCGACGCTGTGGCAAGCCGACGCGCGCATGCGCGAAAGTTATCTCGAAGAATTTCCCGGCTATTACAAAACTGCCGACGCCGGATTCAAGGACGAGGACGGCTATATCTTTGTCATGGGCCGCACCGACGACATCATCAATGTCGCCGGGCACCGGCTCTCCACTGGCGGGATGGAGGAAGTGCTGGCGTCGCATCCCGACGTCGCCGAATGCGCCGTGCTCGGCGTCAAGGACGAGCTCAAGGGCGAAGTGCCGTGCGGTTTCATCGTGCTCAAATCCGGCGTGAATCGCCCGCCCGCCGAAATCGAGAAAGAGTGCGTCGCGCTCATTCGTGACAAGATCGGCCCGGTCGCGGCGTTCAAGATCGCCATCACGGTGGCGCGGTTGCCGAAAACTCGCTCGGGCAAGATCCTGCGCGGCACCATGAAGAAAATCGCCGACGGTGAAGCTTGGCAGATGCCGGCGACCATCGACGATCCGGCGATCTTGGACGAGATCAGGACGGCGCTTAAACGCAAAGGAGCGGAAGCGAGAGTCGAGTAAGGCTGTACATTTTTTGAGCTTGTGCGTTATCGGGCATGGCTGTTGCGAGACTGTTGTTTGTTTGCGGTGTCGCCCTTTGGATCGGGCTTGCTCATGCGCAGCCGCAAAGCGCGCCACCCGCAGCGCAGAAGGAAAGCGCTCCGCCAAGCCAAGCCGCCGCCCCGCATCCCCCAACGCCCGACGATATCTGCCGCGCGCTCGAGCAGGATGCCGCGGAAAACGAGCTGCCGGTCGAGTTCTTCGCCCGGGTGATCTGGCAAGAGAGCCGGTTCAATGCGCGCGCGGTGAGCAGGAAAGGCGCCGCAGGCATCGCGCAATTCATGCCGGCGACGGCGGACTATCGCGGGCTCGTCGATCCATTCGATCCGATCGAGGCGCTGAAGAATTCTGCGCACTATCTGCGCGACCTGAAAACGCGCTTTGGCAATCTCGGTCTCGCCGCCGCGGCCTATAATGCCGGCCCGGGACGCGTCAACGCCTGGCTTACCAGTCATCGCCCGCTGCCGGGCGAGACGCGCAATTACGTCGCCATCGTCACGGGCTGGACGGCGGACGAGTGGGCTTCGCCCTCGCCGCCGAAGACCGCCGAGACGACCATTCCGCAGGGCGTGCCGTGTACCCGGCTTGCGAATCTGATTCTCGCGCCGAAAGAGCAAGCGCAGCACATGGCGGCTTACGTGCCGCGCTGGGGCATGCAGCTCACCGCGAATTGGTCGGAGAGCAAAGCGTGGGCCACCTATCGGCTGGTCCAGAAACAGTATGCGGCGCTGATCGGCGATCGTGAACCGATCGTGGTGCGCAGCCGCGGGCTCGGAATGGGCAGCGCCATGCGCTACAACATTCGCATCGGCGACGACAATCGCGCTTACCTTGAGAGCTTCTGCCACAAGCTGATCGCCGCGGGCGGCGCCTGCGTCGTGCTGCGCAACGATCGCGGCTGATGCGTCGATTGATCAACAAAAATTGAATCGGGCTCGTCTCTGACCTAAACGCGAGGAACTTTTAACAACACGCCCCGAAGAGAAACGACGAACAAATCTTAAATCGAAAAACTTCTGGTTCCTTTTCTCGCACGATGAAACAGGGGCCACAGATCAGGAACTAAGTGTGCTCCCAAACATTATTACTGCTTGAAGCAAAGAGGAGGTGAAGCCATGCGCATGATCACGCTCATGGGAACCGCCGCTGCGGCGTTGACCGCCGCAACATTATTGGCAACGCCCGCCAACGCGGACCGCGTTTGCCGCCAAACTTGCGACGAGGGCTTCTGTCGAAGCCAGTGCTTCGACCGCGGCGATCGCCTGTACATGTACGACCGTGACAGGGACGATTATTACTACCATCGGCACCGCCCGGGCATCGGAGTCTACGGACCGGGCTTCGGCGTTGACATAGGCCGCTAATATCGGGCCGCTGAGGTAGAACAGCTGCGATAACTGTTCGATGAAGTTCGAAGAGGCGTCTGGTCCCCCGACCAGGCGCCTCTCTTCGTTGCAGCCGGCGCCCTCAATCAATCATTCCGTAAGCCGCATAGCGGCCATCGCGTGCAAAAGATTTCAGTCGGGTAATTACGGATTGGCGCAGCGAGCAATTGCTCGCGCCGCGATGGCGCTACTCGCTGACGCTACTCGTTCTTACCGCCGCTGCCGCCGCCAAGCTGCTTGAGCTTGGCGAACACCGCCTCAACATTGAGCTCCTCGCCGGGCTTTTTCGCCTCGGCGGGCTCGGGCTCTTCCTTCGGCGCCGTTGTCACTGAGGCGGGCAACAGCGTGGCGCCAGGTTCCTGCACCGGAGCTGGTTTTTCTTTTGCCGCCTTCTGCACTTCGAGATCGAGATCGATCTGCGAGCAAAGACCGAGTGTCACCGGATCGAGCGGCGTCAGATTGGCCGAATTCCAGTGCGTGCGTTCGCGGATCGCCTGGATTGTCGACTTGGTGGTCCCGACCAGCCGCATGATCTGGCTGTCCTTGAGCTCGGGGTGATTGCGCACCAGCCACAGAATCGCGTTCGGTCGATCCTGGCGGCGCGACACCGGCGTGTAGCGCGGGCCTTTCTTCGGCTTGGCTTCAGGCAATCGGACTTTCGGCTCGGCAATATGCAGCCGGTGTTTGGGATCGGCCTCCGCCGCCTGGATCTCTTCGCGCGTCAATTGGCCGGTGAGGATCGGATCAAGACCCTTGATGCCCTGTGCGGCGTCGCCGTCGGCGATCGCTTTAACCTCCAGCGGATGCAAATGACAAAGTTCGGCGATCTGGTCGAACGACAAGGAAGTGTTTTCGACCAGCCACACGGCGGTTGCTTTCGGCATCAAAGGGGTGATCGCCATAGCTAAATCTCCTCTGTGCTTCGCCCGCCCACTGGGCGAAGCCACTCACGTCATCAACGATGACTGGAAAGCTTTTTTGAATATAGGCGGCGCGGCGATCCCGTGCAACCGGCCGTTTTTGGCGCTGGATGTGGCTATTTCCGCGCACCTGTTCCTTTTGATTGCATCAGCGCGACGGAACCAGACCCTTCGCAGCATTCGCGATAGCTTCGTAAGAAATCGTGCCGTCGGCCGCGATCGGCAATGATTCGCGCAGCCGTGCTTTTAGTTGCTCGCGCGCACTCGGGGTAAGAGCCGCGAGCGCTTTGCCGGACGGACCGACCGGCAGAGTGGTCGATTCCCAGAAATCGTCGAAACTGGAATAGCTGACGCGAATGCGGATCACCTCGGTCTCGATCGATGTGAGTCCCGCATGTCGCCAGATCGCGGCCATGGCGTCGCGGCCGGCGGCTTCGGTGTTCGGCCGTTCGGGTGTTGCCATGCCCAACGATTTCATGGCGGGGGCGAGCGGCGAAATCGGGGTACCATCCGGAAAATCCCACATGTAAGTGGCGACAATGCCGCCCGGCCGCACCACCCGCGCCATTTCTGCCACGGCTTTCGCCGGATCAGGAACAAACACAATCACCAGCGCCATTGCCGCAGCGTCGAAACTGTTCTCGGCAAACGGCAAATCTTGCGCGCCGGCGACGCGAAATTCCGCCAGTTTTGCTCCCGGCCTGGTCCGTGCATAGGCAATCTGGCCTTCCGATGGATCGACGCCGACGACCGCCGTAGGCGAACATCGTGCGATCAGTACCTCGGTGAACGCGCCATTGCCGCAGCCGACGTCAATCCATTTGAGATTTTTCGGCGCCGTGAGCCAATCGAGAAATTTTTCTCCAGCAAGCCGGCTCCAGCGCCCCATCAGCCGCTCATAAGCTTTGCCGTCGTCGAAAAGGTTCGGTGCTTCGTTCATCGCGTGACTATGCCGCTTGCTTGGTTTCGCGCGCCTTGATCGCCGCCCAGACCCGGCTCGGCGTCGCCGGCATGTCGATGTGCTCGATGCCGAGCGGCTTTAATGCATCGAGAACGGCGGCCATGATCGCCGGTGGCGCGCCGGTTGCTCCCGCTTCGCCCGCGCCCTTGACGCCGAGCGGATTGGTCTTGGCCGGGACTTCCGTCAGCTCTGAGGTGAAATCCGGAAGATCGGCGGCGCGCGGCATGGCGTAATCCTGGAAACTGCCGGTGAGGAGCTGACCGGCGGAGTCGAACACGATCGCCTCCATCAGCGCCTGGCCGGCGCCTTGCGCGACGCCGCCATGAATCTGACCCTCGCACAGCAGGCGGTTCATGACCTTGCCGACATCGTCGACCGCGGCGTAGCGATCGAGCGTGACCGCCCCGGTTTCGGGATCGATCTCCACCTCGCAGACGTGACAGCCATTGGGATAATTCGGCGGCTCGGCGGCAAAGGTGCCGGAGGCTTCCAGCCCAACGTCGAACTGCGGCGGCAGCATCATCGGCCGATAAAATCCCTTGGCGACCTCGGTCAGCGGCAAGGCGCGGTCGGTACCGACGATGCGGAACGATCCGTCCTTGAATTCGAGGTCGCCAGCGGCCGCTTCCAGCATCATCGCCGCCATCGGCTTTGCCTTCTCGATGATCGCATCGGCGGCGCGTTTGAGCGCATTGCCGCCGACATGCATGCTGCGCGAACCATAGGTGCCGCGGCCCATCGGCACCGCGTCGGTGTCGCCCTGCACGAAGCGGATATTCTCGAACGGCACGCCGAGCCACTCGCTCACCATCTGCATGTAGACGGTCTGATGGCCTTGGCCGTGCGAATGCGTGCCGGCGAGAATAGTCAGCATGCCGCTCGGATCGAAGCGCAGCACCATGCGATCGTTAAACACCGCGGCTTCTTCTAGGAAATAACCGACGCCGCGGCCGCGCAGCTTGCCGCGCTTTTTCGATTCGGCGGCGCGTTTGCCGAAACCATTCCAATCGGCAAGCTTCAAGCACTCGTCCATGACATGGACGAAATCACCGCTGTCGTAGGTAATGCCGGTTTGCACTTTGTGCGGCATGGCGGCGGACGGAATAAAATTGCGCCGCCTGATTTCCACCGCGTCGACGCCGACGGCGCGCGCAGCGCGGTCGAGCAGCATTTCGATCAAAAACGTCGCTTCCGGTCGTCCGGCGCCGCGATACGGCGCAAGCGGAATAGTATTGGTGAGCACCGCTTTACCGACCGCATGGACCGCCGGGATTTGATACACGCCCGACGAAAGCCGCAGCGCGAACAACGGTACCACCATCGCAGCGCCGAACACATGCGAACCCATCGCGTGTAGTGCATTGACGCGTAGCCCTAAGATTTTGCCGTGTTCGTCGAGCGCAAGTTCGCCGGTGACGACCTGATCGCGGCCTTGCGAATCGCCGAGCAAAGCCTCTGAACGCGTCGAAACCCATTTCACCGGACGGCCGCCGACATGGCGCGACGCCCACACCACCAGCGCATCCTCCGGGTAACCGCCGTGCTTCATGCCGAACCCACCACCAACGTCGGGCGAGATGACGCGAAGCTTGGTTTCGGGAATTTTCAGAACCTGGCCGGCGACTGCGGAGCGCGTGCCGTGCGGATTCTGCGAAGTCGAATAAAGCGTGTAGCTGTCGCTGTCCGGATGATATTGGCCGATTGCCGCCCGCGGCTCGATGGAATTCGCGGTGACGCGGTTATTGTTCAGCTTGAGCGAAACCACGTGCCGCGCGTGTGCGAAGGCGACGTCGGTCGCCTCCTTGTTGCCCATCATCAGCGCAAACGCGACATTGCTCGGCGCCCCGTCCCACACCGCCGGCGCGCCCGGCTTGACGGCATCCTCGACGCCGACGACGGCCGGCAGCGGCTCGTAATCGATTTCGATCAGTTCGGCGGCATCTCTCGCCTGCGCAACCGTCTCGGCAACGACGAAAGCGACGCGATCGCCGACCGCGCGGACTTTCTCGCGTTCCAGGATGGCGCGCAGCGTGCGGAAACCTTTGGGGCCGCCCATGTCCTCGGGCATCGGCGGCGCCAAGCCGCCAAGCTTGTCGGCCGCGGCATCGGCGCCGGTGAGCACGGCGAGCACGCCCGGGGCGGCTTTGGCCTTTGCGGTATCGATGCGCTTGATGCGGGCATGCGCGTGCGGCGACATCACCACCACGCCGTAGCACTGCTGGGGCAGTTCGAAATCATCGACAAAGCGGCCGCGGCCGGTAATAAACCGCGGGTCCTCGACCCGCGGCACGGGCTGACCGATACCGAACTTGTTCACGCGCATCTCCTCGAAACTCTCCCCCTCCCCCGCTGCGCTTCGCCATGCGGGGGCGGAGAAGCGTTATACTCACCAAATCCGGCGATGAGAATGGACGAATAGGGAGAGCGAGTATGGCGACAATTCCGGATCAAGCGCGGTTCGATTACATCATCGTCGGCGCTGGCTCCGCCGGCTGCGTGCTGGCCAATCGGCTGACCGAATCCGGCCGGCACCGCGTCTTACTGCTCGAAGCCGGCGGCCATGACCGGCACATCTGGATTCATATCCCGCTCGGCTATGGGAAGCTGTTCGACAATGCCAAAGTCAATTGGCTTTACAAAACCGAGCCGGAGCCGGAGCTGAACAACCGCCAGATCATCCAGCCGCGCGGCAAGGTGCTGGGCGGATCGAGTTCGATCAACGGTTTGCTCTACATCCGCGGCCAGCACGAGGATTACGATCATTGGCGGCAACTCGGCAATGCCGGCTGGGGCTTTGCCGACGTGCTGCCCTATTTCCGCCGCGCCGAGGATCAAGCGCGCGGCGGCGATGATTTCCACGGTGTCGGCGGGCCGCTCGCGGTGTCGGACGTCAGCGAGCCGCATCCGCTCTGCGAGGCCTTCATCGAGGCCGCGCAACAGGCCGGCATTCCGCGCAACGATGATTTCAACGGCGCGGCGCAAGAGGGCGCCGGTTACTTCCAGCTCACTGCGAAAAACGGCCGGCGCTGGTCGACTGCGGTCGGCTATCTGCGGCAAGCGCGGCGCCGGCACAATCTCGCAGTCGTTTCCGACGCGCTAGGGAGCCGCATCTTGTTCTCAGGTCGCCGCGCCATTGGCGTCGAATACATCCAGCACGGCATAACGCGCACCGCTTATGCCGATGGCGAAGTCATCGTCTCCGGCGGCGCGTTCAATTCACCGCAGCTTTTGCAGCTATCGGGGCTCGGCCCGGCCAAAATCCTGCGCGACCTCGGTGTCGCGGTGATCGCCGACATGCCCGGGGTCGGCGCCGACCTGCAGGATCATCTGCAGATCCGCATGCAATACCGCTGCACCGAACCGATCACCATGAACGATGTGATCAATCACTGGCGGCACCGCTATGGCGCGGGCTTGCGCTATATAATGTCGCGCAAGGGGCTGTTGACGATCGGCGCCGGCTATGCCGGCGCGTTTTTCCGCACGCGGCCGGAACTGGCGACGCCCGACGTACAACTTCATTTTCTGATTTTCAGCGCCGACGCGGCCGGCGCGGTGCTCCATAACTTTCCGGGCTTCATGACGTCGGTGTGCCAATTGCGGCCGGAAAGCCGCGGCTTCGTGCGCATCAAGTCCAATGACCCGCGAATGGCGCCGGCGATCCAACCGCGTTATCTCTCAGCGCGCGCCGACTGCGATACAGTCGTCGCCGGGATGAAGGCGATGCGCCGGATCATGAACGAGCCGGCGATGCGCCGCTACATCGC
>CATPBC010000473.1 GCA_955652195.1 uncultured Xanthobacteraceae bacterium
GAGCCCCCAGGGCGAGACACCGAGCAATCGGTCGATGAGCCAGCCGAGGCCGGCACCGACCAAAACGCCTGCAACCAGTTCGCTGGAGAGCCGGAAGCCCTTGGCGTAGCCTGATGCAGTCGCTGCCCGCTCCGCACCAGATCCGTCCGAAGGGCCGCCTGCGAGATCGCGCGCTTGGCCGAGTCCTTCGTTGAGCCGCTGGAGTCTCGCGGAGAGAGCGGCCTCGTCGGTTCGCCGCTTGCCCCGGTCGCTGTTTTCGCGCGCGTCGCTCATGCTCCCGACACTCGCGGCTTGCAGCGATCGCGGCCTGCGCGCACCTTAAAGCCGGGCGGACCATACTGACTGGGTTCCAGCAAGTCAAGAAAACGCCGACCTGCTCTAGTGCTTTGAAACAACGGCAGATATCGCATGTGCGCAGCTTCGTTTTGGCCGTCCTTTGTGCACCGCAAAGTCACGCCAGAGTCGCCGGGTGCGGTGCTAGGATGGCGTTACGACCCTAATATTGGATCGTCCGCGAGCTCTCGCGAGAGGATTTCATCATGATGCGAATCGGCATGGCCCAAATCGGCATGGCCCAAATCGGCATGGCCCCTGTCGTCGCGGCTGTCGTTGCGGCAGCAATCCTAGGTGGGCCGGCACGGGCAGACGAAGCAACGCCGGACACTGAAGGTGGGCGATATGTCTTCAGCAAGCAGGCCAATGGCTTTCTGCGCCTCGATACCCAATCCGGCGCGGTTGCGCTGTGCAGCGAGCAGCCCGTGGGCTGGACTTGCCAGGCGGCGCCTGAGGATCGCGCGCTTTTTGAGAGCGAGATCGCGCGACTGCAGAACGAGAACGCAGCGCTGAAGAAAATTATCCTCGCGCATGGGCTTTCGCTGCCGCCGGGCGCAGCGCCGGGGGCTCCTGACGCGCAAAACGAGCCTTCGCTGCGTCTGCCGAGCGATGCCGATATCGATCGCGCGATCGCCTTCGTTGGCAAAGTCTGGCAGCGCTTCATCGAGGCCGTCACCCGCGCGGAAAAGCAAATCTTCAACAAGAGCTAACGCGCCTTGAGCAAGCTCTCCGCCATACACACCGCGCCCGTGGACACGAGTGCTACCGCGCGCTTGTCGGTGGAAACGTCCGGCGAAGGTTTCTTCGAGATTACGACCGATGTCGCGCGCTTTCTCAGGCAGGTCGGCGCGCGCGACGGCGCCGTGCTCATTTATCTGAAACATACTTCGGCGTCGCTGACGATCCAGGAGAACGCCGATCCCGACGTACGCGCGGATCTCGTCATGGCGCTTCGCCGCATTGCTCCAGCCGGTGCTGGCTGGGTGCACGAAGTCGAAGGGCCCGACGACATGCCGGCCCATGTCAAATCCATGCTCAATGGCGTGTCGTTGCAGGTACCTGTCAGTGCCGGCGAATTGGCGTTGGGCACATGGCAGGGGATCTATCTTGCCGAGCACCGCACGACGCCCCATCGGCGCGAAGTGGTTCTGCAATTCTCCGGATCGTGCGCCAAACGCTGAGGGCGTACCATTGAGCGACGCGCAACTTTATCATCTCTTGATCGCCGACGATCATCCGCTGTTTCGCGGCGCGCTGCGCGAAGCGGTCAACGGTCTGTTCGAGCGTATCGAGGTCGCCGAGGCCGGCGCCTTTGAGGAGGTTGTGGAGCGGCTCGAACACGGCAGCGAGGTGGATTTGATCCTGCTCGACCTGCAGATGCCGGGCGTGCGCGGCTTTTCCGGGCTCATGTATTTGCGCGCCCAATATCCGAGCTTGCCGGTCGCCGTCGTGTCGGCCAATGACGACCCGGCCGTAATCCGGCGCTGCATGGCGTTCGGCGCCGCCGGCTTCCTGCCAAAGACGCTCGGTGTCGACGCGCTGCGGAGCGCTATCGCGCGCGTCTTGGCCGGAGAAGTGTGGACGCCGCCAGATGTCGAGCTCGGGGGCGACGCGGATGCCGACAGCCAAGCCGTGATCAGGCGGCTAGCGACGCTGACGCCGCAACAGGTCCGGGTCTTGATGATGCTCTCCGCTGGGCTCCTAAACAAACAAATCGCCTATGAGCTTGGCGTCTCAGAAGCCACCGTGAAGGCACACGTATCGGCGATTCTGCAAAAGCTCGGGGTCGAAAGCCGGACCCAAGCCGTCATCGCTGCCACCAAGATCGAATCGGGACAATGGACTTTCAATCCGCCCCCGCGCTAGCGGGGGAGGGGGGACCGCGCGAAGCGCGGTGGAGGGGGTCTCGCCGTACAGGTGTGTGCCCAAGCCACGTCGCGACGCACGTCGAAAGCGCTAACCCAATCGCAGACGTAAAGGCCCGGTATGGCGACCTAGTGCGATTTGTGAAAAATCGCCGCCAGGAAGGCAACATATCGCGTTCCTGCCCATCCAGAATGCCTTGTAGCCCTCCCGCACCGCATATTGTCGCCTACATTCGTTCGTTTTTTTCATTGAATTTCACGCGCTCCTGCTGGATAGCTGCCGCACGTCCTTAATGGCGAACTAACAGAAAGAGAATCACATGAAATTGAAGATTGGAAGAAATACGAACAGGTGTCTCATCACGGTTGACGTCGACAAGTCCGACCTATTCGAGGTTATGAAAGGCCTTCTTAATGAGGGTCTAGTGGAAATTCGCGGCATAGAAGACGCCCCGACACTTCGGCTCGAAGAGCTAGTGGCTGTTCGTCAGCTTGCTACTCAATCGGACGGTCCCGCGAGGATCCCGTTTCATGACCGCCCAACAGACTGACGCGGAGGCAAAAAGTGCTTGGCTCGTAACTTGGGAGGGCACTTCGAGTGTTCCAGAAGATCCTGTCGTGGCCATTTTGAACTTCCGGATGTCGGCGAGCAAGGTAAAGGATTTCGTTGAACTGCTGTACGTGTCGCTCACCTACAGTCCTAGAGAAAAGTTGCTTTTCGCAAAGAACCCCAAAGGAAATCCATATCCCGCGACAATGACGCTTTTCCAACATATCCACTGTGGAGACAATCCGCTGCTACATGCGCGGCTGGTGTCCGACCTTAAGGTGGCTGCCGGCGCTCCCGAGTGGGCGGAGCCGCCGTCAGAAACCGAGCGACACAGCTCGCGTCTCTCGTCGCGCCCGCAAGCGGCGCGGAAATCAGGCGTGCAAGCGGGTTTTCAGAACTTAGATACGTCGGCTTCGCTGACGTGATCTTGGAAGGTAAAATTGAAAGGGGTGATTACGATAAGCTTCTAAGACTGATTGATGCGGATTGCCTCAATTATAGCTGCACGGCCGGAATTTATCTTGCCTCGCCCGGCGGTGACCTGATTGAGGCAATGAAGATTGGTCGCCTCGTGCGAAAGCTACGCTTGGAAACCCATGTCCCCAGCGATGTGCCGCCTGTCCCAGATCTGCTTCCTCCAGATCGTCAAAAGATCGAAGCCATCCGAAAGAAAGCCGAGGCCGACCTAAAGGATTACAAAGCCATCCTTAAGGATGCCAAAGCGAACTACATGTGCGCGAGCGCGTGCTTTTTCATATTTGTTGCTGGCATCGACAGGGAGAGAAACATTTGGCCCCCTGTTCTCGGCATTCACAGGCCATACCTTTCCGAGGCTGACCTAAAGAGGTTAAGCGGTAATCAAGTCATAGCTTCGGCTGGACAAATGCGAACAGTTGTTGAGGACTATCTCAAAGAAATGGGCGTTCCAGTGAAATACGCGGATTTAATGTTTTCCATTCCGAAAGATCAGGTTCGATTGATCGATGAAGACGATTTCGTATCAGACTTCGAGGGGTACATTCCTGAACTTCAGGATTGGCTCGACGCTAAATGCAACAAGCTTACAGACGTTGAAAAGGTCGTGGATAAAGGCATCCAAGCAAAAATGAGACGCAAAGAAAAGCTTACGGAAGATGATGAGCGAATGAAGGAAATGCTTGGGGAAAAACACATTCAACAGGACGAGTGTCTTGGGCAAGTGTTGCCAAAGTTACGCGAGGATGCTTGGAAGCAGTTTCACGGTCAATGAAATTTTTATCAAAGTGCGCGCCTGGCAAACTCTACAATCGAAATTTCTCGCTGTGTTTTTCGCATTCCCGCCGCCCCTTCCACCATGCTGCGCATGGTGCCCCTCCCCCGCTTTCGCGGGGGAGATGATTCCTACTCCGCCGCGACGCGCTGCACGCGCCACAGTGACATCAAAGCCCGTAACGACGCCGGCTTGATTGGCTTGTTGAGAATATGCGCGCCTTCGGTGCGGGCTTGTTCGCGGATGTGAAGCGATCGGTCGGCGGTGATCACGATGGCCGGGATATTGCGTTCGTCGGGGCTGCCGCGGCGGCGGAGCTCCTTAATAGCGCCAAGCCCATCGCCACTGTCGAGGTGGTAGTCGACCAGCAATCCGTCCGGCTCGAGTCCGCTTGCCTTAAGCGCCGCCATTGCTTCAGCGAGGCCGATGCCCTTGAGCACGCGGCAGCCCCAGCCGTTAAGAAGCGTTTCCATTCCGTTGAGGATGGCGGGCTCATTGTCGATGCAAAGCACGACCATTCCATCGAGTCGTCCGGGTTCGACGCGCGAACCGGCCAGGGGTTTGAATACAGAGGTAATCCCGGCGGCCCGCGGCACTTCGACCGAGAAGCGAGAGCCACCGCCGACCTTCGATGTCAGTGCCAACTCGCAGTGCAGTAGGCGCGCAATACGTTCGACAATCGACAGCCCGAGGCCGACGCCGCGGGCCACCCGTGCCCCTTGGTCGAGGCGATGGAATTCCCTGAACACCGCACGCTGTTTGGCCTGCGGAATACCGATGCCGGTATCGCAGACCTCGATGCGCAGCCGTTCGCCGCGGCGCCGGCAGCCGACCAGAACGGAACCAGCGGGCGTATATTTGATCGCGTTTGAAATGAGGTTTTGCAAAAGCCGCCGCAACAGCCGTCGGTCGGAGCGTACCTGTAGCGAGCAGGGCATGACGATAAATTCGAGACCCTTCTCGCGGGCGAGCGGCGCGAATTCGACTTCCAGCCGGTTTAGCAATTCATCGATTCGAAAATCGGCGAGCTCCGGCTTCATGGCGCCAGTGTCGAGACGGGAAATGTCGAGTAGCGCCGAGAAAATCTCTTCGACCGCTTCAAGCGAAGCGTCGATGTTCTCAATAACAGCGGCATGCTCGCCCGCGCTCTGGCGTTCGATCAGGCTGGTCACATAGAGCCGAGCCGCGTTGAGAGGCTGCAGAATGTCGTGGCTTGCTGCAGCAACAAACCTAGTCTTCGACACATTGGCTTCGTCGGCCGCCGCCTTGGCGCGTTCGAGCGCCGCGTTGAGCCGAGTAAGCTCTGCGGTGCGTTCGCGCACCCGCCGCTCCAAGGTTGCATTGGCGCGCTCCAGCGCCTCGGCCGCTTGCACGGTCGGCGTGATATCGGTGAAGGTGGTCACCAAACCGCCGTCGGGCATGCGGTTGGCGCGCACCTCGATAACAAGATTGCTTCCCGCCACGCGCTCCAGGAAAGGTTCGGCGTCGGCAGTATATTTAGCGACGCGCTCGGCGATGAATTGGTCGACACTGGCGTTTTGACCGCTCTGCTGCGCGATATGGCGCAAGATGTCGCGGAGCGCGATGCTGACGCGAGTCAATTCATGCGGCAGGTCCAGAATTTCGCCAAACTGCCGATTCCAGCAGACCAGCGCCAGCTCCTTGTCGAAGACGGCTATTCCCTGGCCGACATGATCGAGCGCAGTCTGCAGGATCTCTCGGTTGTAGTGGATTGCCGCGCTGGCATCGTCGAGCAGTTTTAACGCCGCCTTGGTCGAGACCGTCCGCTTGCGCAACAGCAGCGACAGCACCAGCCGCGATGACGCCGCTCCGATTGCCGAGGCCAGCAAATATTCAGCGTATTGCAGGAGCTCAAAGTCGGCTTCGGAGGCCGCCTCGAGGCTGATGCGGCGCGTTGCGGCGAAGCTCGCGAAAGAACCGCGCGTGCGCTCCTCGCCGAGGTAGCGCGAGACCGTCGCGATCAAGTCTTCCACGCTGACCGATGCGCGGCGCAGCCGAAAGCCCGGCGCCATTGGGCCAAGGATGGGCGCAAGCGTCGGCGGCGCGAATAAATCGCCTTGCACGCGCTCGATCGCGGTTGGGTGCCGGGCCAATGAACAGCCGATATAGCAGGCGATATTGGCGGCGAGGCTGAACAGCACGCCATTGACGAGCGGCGGTAAGTCGAGGCCGAACAGCGTTTCGGGCCGTAAAAAACTCGCACCCCAGGGGCCCTCGGCCAGTATTTGCGCGCTCACGATGCCGGCAGCGGACATGCTCGGCAGCAGCAAGGTATAGCCCCAAACCACGATGCCCGCGCTCATGCCGGCAATCGCGCCGAGCGAAGTGCCGCGCCGCCAGATCAGCCCGCCGAAGAAGGCCGGCGCCAACTGCGCGACTGCGGCAAACGACAACAAGCCAATCGCGGCAAGCTGCGCCTCGCCGGCCGACCGGTAATAGGCATAGGCGAGAAACAAAATGGCGAAAATCGCGATACGCCGCGTCGTCAAGAGCTGCGCGCCGGCATCGGCAGCTTCTGCGGCAAGGGTCCCGCGGCGCTTGAGCGCAAGCGGCATCGCGATGTCGTTCGACACCATAATGGCGAGCGCCACCGTTTCGACGATTACCATTGCGGTCGCCGCCGACAAGCCGCCGATGAAGGCCACGAGCGTGATCAATTCGGAGTGGGCAGCGAGCGGCAGCGCCACGACGAACATATCGCTGTCGACGCGTCCGGCCGGGAAAGTCAGCAGCCCCGCCATCGCGATCGGCAGCACGAACAGATTGATCAGCACCAGATAGAGCGGAAACAGCCAGGCGGCACGGCGGATTTCGGATTCCGTGTGGTTCTCGACCACCGTCACATGGAATTGACGCGGCAACAGCACGATCGCAAACAGCGACAGCACTGTCATCGCGCAGAACGAGGCGAATTGCGGTGCACGCGTGAGAACCGACGCGGTGTTCGGATGGTCGAGCGCCTGGCTCAACAGGGTCGAGGGGCCAGGGAAGACAACAAAAGTCACAAAAATTCCAACGCTCAAGAAGGCGACAAGCTTCACCACCGACTCGGTGGCGATCGCCAACATCAGGCCATCTTGATGTTCGGTCGCATCGATGTGCCGCGTGCCGAACAGAACGGCGAAAGTCGCCATCGCCAGCGCGACGAAGAGTGCGAGGTCGCCAAACAGCGGCGCCGCCGCGGCGCCTGGCGCGGCTTGCGCCAAGATCGTGGAAACGGAAGACGATACTGCTTTGAGCTGGAGCGCGATGTAGGGGATCATGCCAATGATCGCGATCAGAGCGACCGTCGCGGCCACCGCCTGGCTCTTGCCGTAACGCGCGGCTATGAAGTCCGCGATCGAGGTGATGTTCTGGCTCTTGGCGAGCCGGACGATGCGGATGAGCAGCGGAAAGCCCAAGCCGACTATCAGCATCGGGCCGATATAGATCGTGAGAAAGTCAAAACCGGCGCGTGACGCGAGGCCGACCGAGCCGAAGAATGTCCATGACGTGCAATAGATCGCCAGCGACAGTGGATAAATCAGCATCCGGGCCGAGCTCGTGCGGGTGACGCGGCTGCGGTCGCCGTAACTCGCCACCATGAACAACAGCCCGATATAGGCGAGGGCGATTGCGACGATGACCCAACCCTGCAACATGACCCTACTCCGATGTCACCGCCACCTTTGGGTCTGCGCGCGTTATTTCTGTTTTGTTAAGGTCACCACAGTTCTGCGGGGGTGTCTATCCGGACAAGAAAGGACGCAGCACGTCGCACGCGTTGACGGCCATAGGCCCAGTCGGCATTCATGGTCATGGCTTGGCCGGTGCCGATGGACCCCGCATTTCGCCGCATTCTGCTCGAGACCGCCGAAACGCTGGCCTTCGCGCTCGCCGGCGGCCTGACGTTCATTTTTCTTGGGCTGCCGGCGGGATTGGTATCGGGTTCGGTTCTGGCTGTGGCCACCGCGGCATTGCTAGGCCGCCCGATGCGGCTGCCGCTGCCGCTCGCGCGCGTTTGTTACGTCATTGTCGGCACGCTGCTTGGTACGGTCGTGACGCCGGAAACGCTGCGCGGCGTAGCGACCTGGCCGGCAAGCATCGTGCTGTTGATGCTGGCTTCGCTCGGCATGATCGCCGCGACGATGACCTATCTCCGCGTTGTTCATCGCTGGGATCCGGTATCGGCGCTGATGGGTGCGTCCCCCGGTTCGATGGCCCAAGTAATCGCGCTGTCGAGCGAACTCGGTGGCGATCTGCGCGCCGTCGCCATCGTGCAGACCGTACGCGTTCTGCTGCTGGTTGTCGGCCTGCCGAACGCGCTCGCGCTGTTCGGGCTGGTCGTGCC
>CATPBC010000474.1 GCA_955652195.1 uncultured Xanthobacteraceae bacterium
TGGTAGCCGTTATCGCGGAAAAACTTGCTGGCCTGACGCATCGCCTCGGCCGGCTTGCCCGGCGCGATCTCGGCGACGATGCGGCGATAGCCCGGCAGCGTGATCTCTTCCCAAAATTTGCGCACCATCTCGGTGGGCTCGCCGAGGCAGATCGGCGAGCCAATCTGCGCGGTATAGCCGCGATAGCCGGCGGCGAGCTCCATGTTGATGATGTCGCCCTTTTGCAGCACCCGCGCCGACGGCCGCGGGTTGCCGAAGATCATCGCCGGCTTGGCCATCGGCGTCGAGCCGATGATCAGAAAATCGATATCGCCGCCGCCTTCGAGGATGGCGGCGCCGGCAGCGGCGCGCAGCTCATATTCCTTCACGCCGGGCTTGGCGCGCGCGACCATCGCTTCCATGGCCTTTTGGCACAGCACGCCGGCCTGGCGCACGCAGTCGAGCTCTTCGGCGCTGTGGATCGACAATAATTCGTGCAGGAAGCCTTGCGTGAATACGAGCTCCGCTTCGGGCAGATTGTCGTGCAGCACGTTGTATTGATTGACCGGCAGGTAATCGCCGTGGCGCGGATCGATCTCCATCAGGCCAATGCGGCCGCGTTCGAGCTTGAGCTCGCGCAAGCGTTCCACCATGACGTCGGCATAACGGCCGTTGCGGCTGTGCCGTACGTCCTGCACCGCGACTTCGACCTGCCGGCGCACCGCTTCGGCGTGCGTCCCGCCCATCGAGTAGATCAAAGTGGGTTCGCCCTCGAGCGGGACCACGACATAGCTCGCGAGCGCGTGCCATTCCCAATGCCCGGTCAGCCACAACATGCCGCCGCCGAAGCTCCAGTGACTCGGGCCGCCGGGCACGATGAGCGCGTCGAGCTTACGTTCACGCATTTTCGCGCGCAGTGCGCGGTAGCGGCGGTCATATTCCTGTTTTGAAAACTGCTCCCAAACCGCGTCGCGGTAATACGGCGTGTCGCGCATATTGGCGAACGGCAGCGACTGGTCGAGCTTTGTGCGCACGATGTCCCACGGCTGCGGGCCGATACGCGGCGGACGAATCTGTGTATTCACGGCAGAACCTCACATGTAACGCGGGCACGGCTCGCCGCACCTACGCGTCGAAAACGAAATATCATAAACATGCCTTGATATCACCGCGCCACCCGCAGGCCGGCGCGCTGCAGGCGCGGCAAGACTTCGTCGCAGAAATACGGCACCTCGGCGAGATAATTCACGAACGACAGGCCGATACCGCGGACGCCGGCTTGGCTGATCATCGCCAATTCCGCGGCGACGCGATCGGGAGTGCCGACAAACGGATAGCCGCCAATCGCATTGGCGGCAAAGTAGCGCCGCTTTTTTTCGTACTCTTCGAGGCCGATGGTTTGCGGCGTGATGCTCTTGTTCGCCAGCATGCCGTCGATCGCACCCCAATCGGCATTGTCGATATTGACGTGCCGGTAATAATCCTCGGCCTCACCCTGCGTGGGACGGCATATCACCTGTCCGACGGTGAAGACCTCAATCTGCCGGCCGAGTTTTGCCGCTGCCGCCTTTACTTCGGCGACTTTGGCCGCGTTGCCGGCGAGCGATGTGCGCGAGCCCGCGGTCGCCACAAAAAACGCGTCGCAATTGCGCAGCGCGAAAGCCTGGCCGACATCGGATGAGCCGGCATTCATCATGAGCGGGCGGTTGTCTCCGTAGGGCTTCGGGTAAGCGCGGGCGCCCTTGAGCTTAAGATACTGGCCGTCGAAATCGAACGTGCCGTCGCGCGACCACGCGAGCTTCACCACATCGATCCATTCCTGTGCGTAGTCGTAACGCGCGTCGTGCTCGCGCTGCTTCACGCCGAACATGTCGAACTCGCCCTCGTTCCAGCCGACGACGATGTTCACGCCGACGCGGCCTTCGCCAATATGATCGGCGGTGACGAATTCCTTGGCCGCGATCAAGGGATGAAACAGCGGCGCATGAACCGTGCCGAAGACGGTCATGCGCTCGGTGGCGCAAAGCAGCCCGACCGCCCAGGCAATGGTTTCGAGCGAGCGGCCGTGAAAGTCCGTATCGCCGCCGTAGCCTTTCCAGCGTGCGATTGGCAGCATGAAATCGAGGCCGGCGTCGTCGGCAAGCCGCGCCAGCGCCAGACAATCCGGCCAGCTTGCCGCCCAGCGCTCCGGCACTTTGGTGGCGGAGCGGCCCGACGAACAATTGGCGCCGAACAGTCCGATCTTGAGCGCATTGCCATTGTACATGGCGATGCGGTTCCGCATGGACGCGCTGCGCGCCAGCACGGCGTTTCTCCCCTAACGATCAATCATCATCGCTGGGACGATGGCTTCCATCAAGCCGATCAACGCGATGCAGCCATGGTGCTGCCGGTCAGGATTGAACTGACGACCTCTCCCTTACCAAGGGATCGACAAATAATAAAATCAATGAGTTAGCTGCAGACCTAGCGGCATTAGCGTCAGTCTTTAGCGGCAGTCCAGAAAGTCCAGAGAGATGGAGGGGGCAGGTAAGCTATCCTTACCCCGACTCATGCACTGTAACGTATGTCGATTAGTGACACTGTCTGTATTGCCACCAATATAAGGACAGTGCGCCGAAACAAATCGAGATTTTCAGCAACCGATCGCGCGCATCTCGTCCTGACTCTGGTCATCACGTAAGCCTTGCCGGCGCGTACAGAACTCAAA
>CATPBC010000475.1 GCA_955652195.1 uncultured Xanthobacteraceae bacterium
AAATCGCTCTCATAGCCGAACGGCACGGTGGCATCGATACCCATGCCGCCTTCGAACTGCGTGTTGGAGGCGGTCCACTGCCGATCGCCTGCGGTCATGCGTTCGGCCGGCATGAAGGTCTGGCCGCGGCCGCCCGGAATCGGATTGAGCATATCGGTGCGCGGATTCACCCGCGTGGTCAGGCACCACATGATGTCGTCCATCGAATAGGGATCGACATCCTCGCTAACCGCGATGGCCAGACGCATGCCTTGCGAGCACGACAAAGCCGCGGCCATGAAATTGCGCTGCCAGCCCTCGTCGATCTGATGGCGCTTTTTCACCTGAATGATGCAGCCGCCCCAATCGGTCATACAGTACGGGATCACCACGTTCTGCACGATGCCCGGCTGCAGACGGTTGCACAGCTCGTAGATCGCGGCCTCGCGCACGGTCGTGTCGATGTTGTGATCGTCGAGCATGTGCACGCCAAGCGCGAAGATGATCGGCTTCGTCGCGGGCGTGCGCATGGTGATAGCGGTGACATGGAAAGTTGGCGCCTTATAGGACTTGCCCATATAGCCGGCCCACTCGGGATGGAAATGGTAGCGGCCCTGCACGCCGGCATCTTCGGCCTCTTTGGTTTCGAAGCGGCGGTCGCGCGGATTGACGTAGCCTTCGAGCACGATTTCGCAATCGGCCAGCGCCATCGCATCGACGGTGCGCGCCTTGACCAGACGAATCGGCGCACCCTGCACCGCCGACGCGATCCCGATCTCGTCGCAGCCCATCGGCAGGATCGCATAATCGAATCCCGCGCCAGCCAACAGCGTGCAGGCCGGCGGAACGCCGAAGCAAACGGTGATCGGCACCGGCTGATCTGCTTTGTAGTATTTGTTGACGACCTGCCACATGTGCGAGCCGGGCGAGATCTGGAACGTGCCGACATTGCCCCAGCGGAAATTCATGCGGTTGTAGCCAAGATCGGACCCGCCATCGAATTGCGAACCGGTGACGCAGCGGATGCCGGAGCCGACGGTGAGTTCGGGCTCATAGGTGGTGTGGCGGATCGGCACCATCCACTCATTGACGTCGCGCGGGTTCTCGATCACGTGCTCCTGGCACGGCGCTTCGCTCTGCGGGATTTCAACCGGCTTGATCGGGTGCGACAACGCATGCGCCAGCTTGCGCACGCGCTCGGCATCGTCCGTCCAACCGAACATGCGATTGATGATCGCCATGTCGCCGAACAAATTGGTAATGACGCGATGGTTCGGCTTGCCTTTGACGTTGTTGAATAGGACCGGACAGCCGCCGTCCATGTGTTTCTGCAAACCGGTGACCTGAAGATCCGGATCGACTTCCTTGTCGGTCTCGATCAGTTCGCCCGACGCGCGCAACCATTCCAGCGTGCTGCGCAGATCGAAGGCTTGGTTCGGCATCGCGGCTAAATTGGCCCCGCTGCGCTCCTCTTTGCTGCGCGCCACTTGTTGCATCGGTCACTTCCCTATTGCATAGATTGCTAAGTATTATCGGCACGAGGCCCTTAACCTGTCAACGCCGATGCCGCCGCGACGTTCACCGAAAGCCAAACAGAATCAGCGTGCCGTCGCATTTCCGCCGCGGCTGTCGTCGGGCTATCTTGTCCGCGACGCGCATCGCGCCTTTCAGCGGCTATTGGAACGCCGCATCGCAACTTATGGCGTCACCCGCGGCCAATGGTACTTTCTCCGCGTGTTGTGGACCGCCGATGGACTTTCGCAGCGCGAATTATCGGCGCGGGTCGGCATGATGGAGCCGACCACGGCGGTCGCGCTGCGCAGCATGGAGCGGTCGCGACTCATTCGCCGGCTCCGTGCCGAGGACGATCGCCGCAAGGTGCGGGTCTTTCTCACCGCAAAGGCAAAGCGGCTCCGCGATGAATTGCTCATGGTCGCCCGCGGCATCACCGCGCATGCCGAGCAGGGCATTGGCGCGCGCGATCTTGCCAATTTCCGCCAGGTAATCGCGCGCATGACCGCCAACCTGGACCGGATCGCGTACTAAAGCATGATCCCGAAAAGTGGTAGCCGGTTTTCGGAAAAGATCATGCTCAAAGAAAAGGCTAGGGCGGGGCATCGCGCGCGCCGCTAATCGCAAAATATAAGGGCGTGTCGGTTTGGCGCAGCCGGGAAGGCTGGTGGAAATGGTCGCTTGCGCGCTTTATCCTTACCGCCGTAGCCGGGAGAATGAGATGACTGCCAGTCGGTATTGGATCGCCATTGCCGCGTTCTGCGTGCTGGGATGGCTGGCGGCTCCCGCCGCACAGGCGCAAGCGGAAAATTATCCGCAAAAGCCTGTCACGATTATCTCGGACGCCCCAGCCGGCTCCACGCCGGATGTTGATGCGCGGTTCATCGCCGCTGGCCTGAGCAAGCTTTGGGGTCAGCAGGTCATCATCGTCAATCACCCCGGCGCCAATGGCAGCATTGCCGCGCGCAACGCAACCGACGCTGCGCCGGACGGCTATACGCTGTTCATGCCGGCGCTCTCGACTTTCGTCGCGCTGCCGTCGATTGCGCCAAATATACCGATCAAGCTGCCGCGCGATTTTGTGCCCATCGGTTTCACGGCGGAAAACCCGATGTTTGTCGCGGTGACGCCGGGGCTCGGCGTGAACACGCTGCCGGAACTGATCGCGCTCGCCAAGAAACAGCCCGGAACGATTTCCATCGCGGTGACCGGTGTCGGCAGGCTCACGCATCTGACCGGGCTGTTGCTGCAACAGCGCGCCGGGATCGAACTCCTTCCCGTGCCGTACAATGCCGGTCCGGCCGCCGCGCTGTCCGACGTCGGCGCCGGGCGCGTATCGACGATCATCGAAGGCTATTCGGGAATCGTCGGCGCGGTGAAAGCGGGACAGGTGAAGCTGATCGCGGTCGCCGCGAGCCAGCGTCTGCCGCAATTTCCCGATCTGCCCACCGTGGCCGAGACGCTTCCAGGGGTTTCCGCCACCGGCTGGCAGGTGCTGGTCGCGCCGCGCGGCACGCCAGCCCCGATCATCACCAAGATCGAGGCCGATCTCGCCAAAGTGGTCAGCGATCCCGAATTCCAGAAGCTGCTCGCCAATGTCGGCAGCTATTCGCGCGCCATGAACGCCAAGGAGGCGCTTGCCTTTGTCGAAGAGCAACAGCGGAC
>CATPBC010000476.1 GCA_955652195.1 uncultured Xanthobacteraceae bacterium
CGGTGTTCCAGGTGGTCAGCGCCACCACCAGACGGGCGGCTTGGCAAGACAGTCCGCGCGGATTGGGCGCCGCCGATCTGGCGATGCACGTGGTGTTGCCCGAATTGGATGGCCGAGTGCTGACCGGCGTTATCGCGTTTAAGGACACGCTTCCGCCGAGCGAGGAACTTGCTTTCACCGCGCTTGCCAGCCGCCCCGAAGCCGATCGCGTCGATATCGCCGCGGATCGCATCGCCGCGTGGGTGAGGCTCGCGCGCCGGCCGCGGCGCGAGCGCGCCGTCGCGATCCTGCTGCCGGATTATCCCGGCGCGAAAGATCGCGCCGGCTACGCGGTCGGACTCGACGTGCCGGCAAGCGTGCTCGCAGCGCTGACCGACCTTGCGGCCGCCGGTTACATCGTCAACGGCGCACCGAAGACCTCGCGCGCGTTGCTTGATGGGCTCACGCACGGCGCGGACGATGCGGTCCTCACACTCGAAGACTATGTGCGTTTGATCCGGCGCGTGCCGCGCGCCGCCGCTGAAAAAATCTACGATGCATGGGGCGATCCGACCGACGATCCCGACATGCGCGACGGCGCCTTCCGTTTTCGCGCCCAAAGGTTCGGCAATGTCCTTGTGGCGCTGCCGCCCGATCGTGGCCGCGCCTCGCAACGACGCGCGGATTATCACGATCCGCAATTGCCGCCGCGCCACGCGCTGATCGCTTTCGGTCTATGGCTGCAACATGTCGTACGCGCCGATGCGCTTATCCATATGGGCGCGCACGGCACGCTGGAATGGCTGCCCGGCAAGGCCGTGGCACTGACCGCAGCGTGCTTTCCGGAAATCGTCACCGGTGCTTTGCCAGTGATTTATCCGTTCATTGTCAGCAATCCCGGTGAGGCGGCGCAAGCCAAGCGGCGCATCGCCGGCGTGACCATTGGCCATTTGCCGCCGCCGCTGACCGCGGGCGGACCGAGTGGCGCGGCGCATCAGCTCGAACTCCTACTCGACGAATATGCCCAGGCCGAGGGCCTCGATCGCCGCCGTCGCGAGCGGCTCGCCAGTTTGATCATCGAGACGGCGCAGCGCGGCGGCTTGGCGCGCGAGGCCGGTGTCGCTGCCGCGGCCAGCACGGACGAAGCGCTCAAGCAGATCGATGCCTGGCTGTGCGATCTCAAGGATCTCGCCATCAAAGACGGCCAGCATATTTACGGCCGAGCTCCCGAAGGCCACGACGATCCTGCTTGGCGTGACAGCGCCGCAGCCGAGCGCACTGCGCTGCTCGCCGCTCTCGACGGCCACCGCATCGCAGCCGGACCGGCCGGCTCGCCGGCACGCGGCCGCCGCGACGTGCTGCCGACCGGACGCAATCTGTTTACTGCCGATCCAAGGACGCTGCCGACGCCGACCGCGATGGAAATCGGCCGCCTTGCCGCGACCGAAGTAGTGCGTGCCCATCTGCAAAATCATGGCGAACCGCCGCGCGCCGCAGTGATCGATTTATGGGGCAGCGCCACGCTGCGCACTGGTGGCGAAGAAATTGCGCACGGCCTTGCGCTCATGGGCTGCCGGCCGATTTGGGAGCACGCCACCGGCCGCGTCACCGGTGTGGAAGTGCTGCCCATTGCCGTGATCGCGCGCCCTCGCGTCGATGTCACGTGGCGCATTTCCGGATTGTTTCGTGACCTGTTTCCAGCGCAGATCGCGCTGATCGACGCTGCGATACAGGCGGTCGCGGCGCGCCAGGAAGAGGACGAGGACAATCCGCTCGCCGCGGCGCGTGGCGCCGGCAACGGCAAAAGCAACGACAAGAGCAACGGGAAGCGCACACTTCGCCTTGATCGCATCTTCGGCACAGCGCCGGGCGCCTACGGCGCGGGCATTGAGGAACTGCTTGGCCGCGATGCCGGCCGAGACGAGATCGGCGCCGCCTATCTTGCCGCAGCGTCGCATGCCTATGGCGGCGCCGAAGGCCAAGCCGGCGCGGCGCCCGGCGCTTTTGCCGCGCGGGTCGCCGGCGCCGACATGCTCGTTCATGTCGGCGACGATCCCGGCCGCGATCTCCTGGAGGGCGCCGAGGATGTTGCCTTTGTCGGTGGCTTTGCCGCTGCGGCGGCAATGCTGGGCCGCGCCGCCGATATTGTCATGCTCGATACGACCGATCCGCAGCGGCCGCGGGCGCGGTCGTTGTCGGCGGCGCTGGCGCGCATTATCCGGGCGCGAGCGGTCAATCCGCGCTTCATCGCCGGCCAGATGCGGCACGGCCCGCGCGGCGCCGCCGAGCTTGCCGAGACCGTCGATCGGCTGGTGAATTTCGCCGAAGCCACCGATGCTGTAGCCAGCGAACTGTTCGATCTCCTGCACGCCGCCTATGTCGAGGATGCGGCCGTGCGCGATTTTCTGTTGCGCGAAAACCCAGCGGCCGCCGCGGCGATTGCCGCACGGTTCGAAGCGGCGCGGCGGTGCGGCTTTTGGCATCCGCGGCGTAATGATGTCGATGCTGCCCTGGCGAAGCTCCGCACCGACACCGCTGCGGAAGCGATGACATGACCGCGCCTGCGAACCACAGTTTTCCCGAGCGGCGCGGCGTTTGTCCGGGTCTGTCGCGGCCATTGCCGACCGGCGACGGCTTGCTGCTGCGGCTCATTACCATCGGCACTATTCCGCTCGACGCGTTTGCCGCTCTGTGTACGGCGGCGCGTCGCCATGGCAACGGCATCATCGAGATCACTGCGCGAGGCAGCGTCCAGATACGCGGCTTGAACGCCGACTCCGCATCTAAATTCGCCGACGAGATCGCCACGCTCGGCATAGCCGCCGAGGATGGCGTGCCTGTTCTGTGCAATCCGCTGGCTGGACTCGATGCCGAAGAAATTTTTGATGCCTCGATGCTTGCCGCCGCGTTGCGCGGCGCGCTGGCGCGACGATCACTCGCGGAGCGGCTCGATCCTAAGGTGTCCGTGATCATCGATGGCGGCGGGCCCTTCAATCTTGCGCGCGTTGCTGCCGATTTTCGCCTCAGCGCGCAATTAGTAAACGGCACGCCCGCACTGCACATCGGCGTCGGCGGCGATGCGGGGAGGGCCATCGATCTCGGCCTGATCGCGCCCGAATATGCGCTCAAAACCGCGTTGCGCCTACTTTCTGTACTGGCGCAGCGCGGAAGCAGCGTGCGCGCAAGCGCCGTAATCGCGGCCGAGGGCGCGATCCCATTTCATGATGCGCTGGCGTCCGCGCGCGCCGCATCCGCGACGCCATTCGATCCAGACGGAGCAACCAATCTCAATCTTAGTTCTGCGTCGTCCCAATCCAAAGACGCGATCGGACTGCACCAGTTGCGCGACGGCTCGCTTGCCTGCGGTATCGGCCTCGCCTTCGGCCATGCCGAGGCAAGCCTGCTCGAAAAAGTCGCCGGTGCGGCGGCGGCTGCCGGAGCGCGCGGCCTGCGCACTGCACCGAACCGTGCGCTGCTGGCGATCGGACTAACCCCGCAAGACGCGGCGACTTTTTTCCCCGCTGCCGACCAACTTGGTTTTGTCACGCGTGCCGGCGATCCGCGCCGGCATGTGCTTGCCTGCGCCGGCGCACCGTTATGCGTTTCCGGCTATATCGCCGCACGCGCTTTAGCGCCGCGCATCGTCGCCGCTGCGGCGCCATATCTCGGCGACGGATCGACGCTCCACATTTCCGGCTGCGGCAAAGGCTGCGCCCATGCCGGCGCCGCGTCTCTCACTGTGGTCGGCACGGTCGATCGTTGCGCTTTAATCGCCAATGGCTCCGCGCGCGGCGCGCCATTCGCGGCGGCGACGGTAGGCGAGTTGCCTGCTGCCGTCGCGCGATATTTTCGTGAACGTTGCAGCGCTGCCGCCATTGGGCCCGGCCACGGAGCCGATCATGTCTGAGCGCGCGACAGCGCAAGCCGCCGGCTATTTGCGCGACGGCGCGGCGATCTATCGCCAGTCCTTCGCCATCATCCGGGCCGAGGCGGACCTATCGCGCTTCACGCCGGAAGAAGCCGACATTGCCGTTCGCATGATTCATGCCTGCGGTCAGGTCGAGGTGGCGCAGCATATCGTATTCGCCGGCAACCTGGTTGCGGCGGCGCGCGCCGCGCTCACCGCCGGCGCGCCGATCCTGTGCGATTCCGAAATGGTCGCGCGCGGCATCATCCGCGCGCGCTTGCCGGCGGGTAACGAAGTGATTTGCACGCTCAACGACCCGCGCAGTGTGGCAATTGCCGCAAACGCCAGAACCACCCGTTCGGCGGCTGCGCTCGATCTGTGGCTGGATCGTCTTGGCGGCGCAGTGATCGCGATCGGCAATGCGCCGACGGCGCTGTTCCGACTGCTCGAACTATTGGAAACGGGCGCGCCGAAACCGGCAGCGATTGTCGGCATTCCGGTTGGCTTTGTCGGCGCCGCGGAATCAAAGGAAGCGCTCGCAGACAATGCGCACGGCGTGCCGTTCTTGATCGTACGCGGCCGCATCGGCGGCAGCGCCATGACGGCTGCCGCCATTAATGCATTGGCGAGGCCGGGGCTATGAGCATGGTTGGCACAGCGAATGCCGGCAAGCTGATCGGCGTTGGCGTCGGCCCCGGCGATCCGGAACTGATGACGCTCAAGGCAACGCGCGCGCTGCACCAAGCCGATGTGATCGCGTATTTCGCCAAAGCGGGAAATCCGAGTCATTCACGCACGATCGCCGAACATCACTTGCGCGCCGGAGTCGTTGAACTACCGCTCGCTTATCCGATCACGACCGAGCTGCCGAAATGCAGCACCGGCTATCGCGACGCAGTCGATAATTTCTATGCGTGGGCGGCCGGCGAGATTGCGATGCATTTGGAAGCTGGGCGCGTGGTTGCCGTCATTTGCGAAGGCGATCCATTGTTCTACGGCTCCTACATGCATCTGCATGCGCGGCTCGCGCCGCGTTTCGCGACCGAAGTCATCGCCGGCGTTACCGGCATGTCGGGCTGCTGGTCCGCGGCAGGGATGCCGATCGCCCAAGGCGATGACGTGTTCACAGTGCTGCCAGCGACGCTGCCGGAAACGGAGCTGGTTCGGCGTTTGTCGGACGCGAATGCCGCAGTGGTGATGAAGGTCGGCCGCCATCTGCCGAAATTGCGGCGCGCGCTGGAACGCAGCGGCAGGCTGTCGCGCGCGATTTATGTCGAGCGCGGCACGATGGCTGCGGAAAAGATGATCCCGCTTGCCAGCAAAGCCGATGACGACGCGCCGTATTTCGCCGTGGTGTTGGTGCCGGGCTGGCAACAGCGTCCGGGTGGCGAGTCATGAGCCCAGCCATGAGCGGGCGACTCGCCGTGATCGGCTTGGGACCGGGCGACCCGCGTTATCTCACAGCGGAGGCCGAGGGTGCGCTGACCGACGCGCAAGCGCTTTATGGCTACGGGCCTTATCTCGACCGCGTGCCGGTGCGTGCCGGCCAGAGCCGCCATCCGTCCGACAACCGCGAAGAGGCGGCCCGTGCGTGCGATGCACTCTGCCATGCCGCGCAAGGCGCCAACGTCGTTGTCGTCTCGGGCGGCGATCCGGGCGTGTTCGCCATGGCGGCGGCGATTTGCGAGCAGATCGCCACTGGCCCCGATGCCTGGCGCACGCTCGAGGTCGTCTTTGTTCCTGGAATTACCGCGATGCTGGCGGTCGCGGCGCGGATCGGCGCACCGCTCGGCCACGATTTTTGCGCGCTGTCGCTTTCCGACAATCTCAAGCCGTGGCCGGTGATCGAGCGCCGGCTCGATGCCGCGGCACAGGCCGGATTCGCGATCGCGCTCTACAATCCGGTCTCGCGCGCGCGCCCGTGGCAGTTCGCCAGCGCAGTCGAGCGGCTGCGCCGGCATCTGCCGGGGATGACACCCATAATCTTTGGCCGCGCCGTCGGCCGGCCTGGCGAGCGCATCGATGTAACAACGCTCGAAACCGCAGCCGACCAACCCGCCGATATGGCGACGCTGGTGATCGTCGGCACGCGCGAGACGCGCATCATTGCGCGGCCGGGACATTCGCCGCTTGTCTATACTCCGCGCGCCGCGGCCGAGGTGAGCGCATGATCGAGCCATGCGATCGCAGCCTCCACCGTTTCGACCGCAGGCGCATCGGAAGGCGGCGGCCGGCGCAACATGATCACCTCTATTCCGAGTGCGCGCGCTGCGGCGATCTTGCCGTAGCTCGCGATGCCGCCGCTGTTTTTGGCGATCACGGCATCAATGCCGTGCAAGACGATGAGCGCGCGGTCATCGGCTTCGGTAAATGGGCCGCGCGCGGTCAGATAACTGACTTGCGGCAGCGGCAGCGGCGGGTCGACGGGATCGATGCTGCGGATCAGATAAAAATGCAGCGGCGCGTCGGTCAAGGAGCTGAGTTCGTTGCGACCAAGCGTGACAAACACGCGGCGCGGCCGATCCCCGAGCATGCGCACCGCCGCGGCGACATCGTCCACTTCCTTCCAGAGATCGCCGCCGATAGCGACCCAAGCCGGCCGGCGAAGCGCCAGCAACGGCACGCTGGATTGGCGCGCGGCCGCGCTGGCATTTGCCGAAATCACGTTGGCATAAGGATGTGTCGCGTCGATCAGCGCGTCGATCTTCTCTCTGACCAGATAGTTCGCAAGACCGGCCGCGCCGCCGAAGCCGCCGCTGCGCACCGGCGTGGGCTGCGGCGCGGGCGACTTAGTGCGGCCGGCGAGCGAGACCACGACTTCAAGCTCGGCGCGCTTGGCCAGACGCTCTGCCAATTCCCGCGCTTCCGTCGTGCCGCCGAGGATAAGGATACGTGACATAAGGATACGTGACATGCCTGTTGTGAATGAGTCGTCGGTCGAGACGGTTGTACCAGACAGTGCCGCATCGCCGCGCTGGCTGTCCATTGTCGGGATCGGCGAGGATGGTATCGATGGGCTGACGCCGGCGGCGCGCGGGCTGATCGGCGGCGCCGAAATCGTGTTCGGCGGCCGCCGCCATCTCGCCCTGGCGGCGCCGCTCATTCGTGGCGCCGCACGGCCGTGGCCCAGCCCCTTCGATGGCGCCGCCGAGGAAGTCAGTGGCTACCGCGGACGGCAAGTCTGCGTGCTGGCCTCCGGCGATCCGTTTTATTACGGCGTTGGCGCAGTACTGGCGCGGCGCGTCGATCCGCGCGAGATGGTTGTCGTGCCGACGCCGTCAGCGTTCAGCCTGGCGGCAGCGCGGCTCGGCTGGTCGCTGCCGGATACCGTGCTGCTGTCACTGCATGGACGACCGCTCGATTTGATCCGGCCGCATCTGCAACCTGGCGCACGCCTCCTCGTTCTGACATCCGACGGCGAGAGCCCGGAGGCACTCGCGCGACTTCTGGCGCAGAGCGGATTCGGCAAGTCTAAGCTCACTATGTTGGAAGCACTGGGCGGCCCGCGCGAGCGCATCCGCAGCACGAGCGCCGCCGAATTCGTGTTCGGCATCGTGGATGCGCTCAACACGGTCGCAATCGAAGTCGAAGCAACGCCC
>CATPBC010000477.1 GCA_955652195.1 uncultured Xanthobacteraceae bacterium
ATCAAGCCACGCATCATGGCGCTGTCCGCCCTGATGCTTCGCCCAGCGAGCGCCTCACGCGCCTGCGCGTCGGCAAGCACCGCTTCCGGGACCACCACCTCGCCGCCGCGGCACTGATGTTCCAACCGCGCCGCCGTGTTCACTGCCGAGCCAAAATAATCAAGCACGCCGCCGGCGGTCACCGCGATGCACGAGCCGGCATGCAATCCGATCTTTAGGACAATTCTGGCGTCGCGCCGTCCGCGATTGAACTTCGCTACCTCGTCTTGAATCGAGAGCACGGCGCGGACGGCGTCGGCGGGATCGTGGAACGCCGCCATCACGGCATCGCCGACGGTCTTGACGATAAAGCCGTCATGCTGCTGCACGCGCTCGGACAAGAAGGCAAAATGATCGCGCACCAGGCGATAAGCGGTGGCGTCACCGAGGTCCTGGTAGAGCTTGGTTGAGCCTTGCAGGTCGGTGAACATGATCGCGACACGGCCGATGGCAACGTCGTCGCCGGGACGCAAAAGCTGTTCGGGGCACAAGCGGCGGACCGCCGGCATCGCGATGACGCGTTCGCCGGTGAGCGCGTCCACGGTCCAGTTGCGATCCTCGACGACAAAAAAGAGCGGCCGATCGGTGTCGTTGCGAATGACGAGCTCATCCTTGCGGCGCGTCGCCAAAACAATATCGCTGCCGCGCGCCTCTACTTCCGGAATCATGCCGTCAGGACCGACGGTGGCGTCGGCCTCGGCGCCCGCTTCCACGGTGCGGAAACGATGCGGGCCGGCCGGCAGCGTCAGCGCAAAGCTCTTGCGCGAACCGGCAGCGACCTCGGCTTGAAAGCGGACATGCGGCGTAGAGCCTTGGCCAAGCAGGCATAATTCGCCTTCCGGCAGTGGGCGCAGCCACGGCTCGGGATGGAATGTCAGCTCCACATTGCGGGTGAAATCGCGCCGGTAATCGATATTGCAGGAGGCGCAATGCGCGGCGTCGGGCAATTCGTGCAGGTGCCGCACGCGCAGCTTGGCGCCGCGGCAACGCGGGCACAGTAAATCCCACTCCATCGCCACAATGCCGAGCCGCTGTGCAGCGAGGAACAGCTCGACGACATCGCTTGGCGCGGCGCGCCACAAGCGCGCCATCGCCAACGGCCGAACACCGCGCAGCGCCAGGCTCGGCGCATGCAGCAAAAACGCGGCAAGCTTCTGACCGAGCCCACGGCTCGCCGGATCGCGATCGAGATCGTTGAGGAACGAATCGAATCGCCGCCGCGCACCTGATTTGATTGCAGGCTCGGCGACGGCGCCGGGAATCTTGTCGGGGACATCGGCTTCATCGATCAGCCGTTCGATGGCGGCAATGCGCCTGTCACGCTCGCGGGCGAACTGACCGGACAGCCGCGCCAATAATCCCAGCGCGCCGCGACACTCGATTTCAGCCGAGAACACCAGCCGGCTTCCAGTGCCTTCCGGTTCAAGTTCGGCGCAAGCCTGAAAATAGCCGATCGGACCGTTGAGAAATTGGCGCCGCTGCACGACGCGGCGGTTTTCCTGCCACTCACCGAACGTCTCTTCCCAGTTGAGCCGCAGCGGACCGAGCCTGCCGCTGGCGATGCGGCGAATGCGGCCGTCGGCGCCGAGGCGCTCCTCGACCCGATATGGAGGAAAGCCGACCATTTCGTTGATGCGCGCGCTGTCTGCGACAAATGGCCAGATCGCCTCCAGCGGCTTGGCGAAATGCCGCTCCTTGCGAAAGCGGTAAACGGAATTCATTTCTGCAACCCGGATAGCTTCAGCGCAGCGGCGACGCGGGCAATGACCGCGTCCCAATCGCCGGGCGAGTGTTGGCGAAACAAGCGCGCAGTCGGATACCAGGGCGTGGCTTCACCCTCGAGCATCCAGCGCCAGTCCGGCGCGAAGGGAACGAGCACCCAGACCGGGCGGCCCATGGCGCCGCCAAGATGCGCCGGCGCGGTATCCACCGAGATGATGAGATCGCACAGCGCCAACACCGCGGCGGTATCGTTGAAATCGTCAAGTTCACCGCCGACATGGATGAGACGCGTTTCGGCGGCGAGGCGCGCCGCATCCTCACTGCGCAAATCGCGCTGAATACCGATGAAGCTTGCGCCCGTTGTGAACAGCGGCGCCAAAGCGCCGAACGGCAGCGAGCGATTGCGGTCGTTGTCATGCGCCGGATTTCCGGACCAGGCAATGGCGACGCGCGGCGGTGGAACGTGTTGCAGCCGCGCCGACCATTTTTTCAAATGCGCTTCGTCGGCCGCCAGATACGAAGCTGGCGCCGGCACCGTTTGCAGTTCGGTTTTCGTCGCCAGCGGCAGCGAGCCGAGCGGGCAATGCAGATCGAAGGGCGGCGGCGCTTCACCGCGCGCCACCACGGCGGCGGCGCCTTGAAGCCGCGACAGCAGCGAATTCAGCTCCGGCTGCACTTCGAGCAAAACCTTGGCGCCGCGCGCGGCGACCAGCGGCACGTAGCGGGCAAACTGGATGGTGTCGCCCAGCCCCTGTTCAGCATGGAGCAGGATCGTTTTGCCGGGAAGCGAATATTCGCCAAGCCACAATGGCCGGCCGCGGCTCTGCTGCGGCGGCATGCCAGTGCGCCGCCAACGCCATTCATATTCGGTAAAACCGCGGCGATAATCGCCGATCGTGAGCAGCGCCAGAGCTTGGTTGAAATGCGCGTCGGCATAGTCCTTGCGCAGCGCCAGCACCTCGCCGTAGCTGGCGATCGCTTCGTCGAAGCGCCGCAGCTGCGCCAGCGCCTTGCCGCGATTGAGCCAGGCGCCGCTATGCTGGGGCGCCGTGGCGATGGCGCGGTCGTTGGCGGCGACCGCCTCCGCATAGCGGCCGAGCTTGATGAGAGCGACGCCGCGATTGTAATGCGCGACCGGATGCTGTGGCGCCAGCGCCAATGCCGCCTCGAAGTCGGCGAGCGCGCCTTCCGCAAATCCGAGCTTGGCTTGCGCAAGCCCCTTGTTAAGGCGGGCCTCGAAATGCTGCGGCTTGCGGGCA
>CATPBC010000478.1 GCA_955652195.1 uncultured Xanthobacteraceae bacterium
GATATGGCGAAGTTCTGCTGCAGGCGCTCAACGGCCCGAAGCAGCGATCGCGGGACGACCATCCAACCGATCCGCCAACCGGTCATACAGAAATATTTGGAAAACGAATTGATGACGATGGCATTTGCGGACAACGGTACTGCACTCTGCGCCGCGAAAGCATAATTGAGGCCATGATAGATCTCGTCAGAGATCACAATAATTCCGGCATCCTCGGCGCACCGGATCAGATCGGCGAGCGCCGCCGCGGTCATCATGGTCCCGGTCGGATTGGCTGGAGAACCGACCACAACACCCTTGAGCGGCCGGGTGCGATGGTGCGCCATTAGCATTTCCCCGGTCATCGCCCAGCGCGTGGCCGCATTGGTTTCGATCAGGACCGGCTCGCATCCGAGCGCACTGAGAATGTGGCGATAGGGCGGATAACCCGGGACCGGCACTGCGACACGGTCGCCGGGCTCGAAGGCGGCGAGAAACGCCAATATGAAGCCAGCGGATGAGCCAGTGGTGACAACAACGCGCTCGGCGTCGAGCGCGATGTCATGCCATTGCGAATAGGCCTGCGCGATACGCCGCCGTAACACCGGCATACCGAGGGCCTCGGTATAGCCATGCGGGCCCTCTGCCGCGAGGGCGGCACGCACGGCTGTAATTGAGCTGGCTGGCGCGCCCGCTGCCGGCTGGCCGACCTCCATATGCACAATGCGGCGGCCTTGCGCCTCAAGGCGCGCCGCCGCGGCCATGACATCCATGACCATGAACGGCGGGACACCGCTGCGGGCGGAAGGTTGCAGCAAGCTTTTTGCCCGTTCCAGCATGAGGCGTCGTTAATTCCTTGTTCGGATGATCGGTTTTGCAATCCGCCCCGCTGATGCCGTATTCGGCGGGTCTGGTGCGTCCTCGTTATCGTCGCAACGACGTTGTGTTGACCCTAAGCCGATCGGTCCATAGTTTGCCGCGGGATCGATTGGATCAACAGCCTCACATGATAGTCGCTGGATCTCCTAGCAAGACGAGGCCCCCGAGGCCAGCTACGCGCGCTATTGCCGCGCTGACCGCCGCGGCGCTCGGACTCGCGAGCTTTCCGGCACGGCCACAGACCGGCGCCAATGCCGGCATCCCGATGATTCGCGATGCCGAAATAGAACAGCTCCTGCGCGACTACACGGCGCCGATTTTTCGCGCCGCCGGGCTGACGGATCAGAACGTCCGTGTCGTCATTATCGATGACAAAAGCTTCAACGCATTCGTCATGGACGCGCACCGCATTTTCGTCAATGTGGGCGCGTTGATGCAGTCGACCACGCCTAATCAGATGATCGGCGTGTTGGCGCACGAATCCGGTCACATCGTCGGCGGGCATCTTTCAAAGATTCGCCAAGAGCTGGCGAACGTGCAGACCGCCGCGCTTATAGGCATGCTGCTCGGGGTCGGTGCGATAGTCGCCGGCGCGCGTTCTGGCAGTACCGACATGGGCAATGTTGGCATTGCCGCGATAAGCGCACCGCAAGCTCTCGGAATAAACAGGCTGCTTGCCTATCAGCGCGCCCAGGAGGAATCGGCCGACCGCGCCGGCGTCCGTTTCCTGACGATGACCGGTCAATCCGCCAAGGGCATGTACGACACGTTCAAACGTTTTGCCGACGAGTTGGCGTTCTCGGCGCAGGGCGTGAATCCTTATTTTCAGAATCATCCCATGCCCCAAGAGCGCATGGCCGCGCTCACCGAGCTGGTGAAAACCCCTTACTGGGCCAAGAAGGATCCGCCGGAGCTGCAATTCCGTCACGACATGATGAGGGCCAAACTCTTCGGCTTCACGGAGCGCCCTGCCACCGTCATGGCGCATTATCCAACGACCGATACGAGCCTACCCGCACGTTATGCCCGAGCCATTTCGGCATATCGCTTCGGCGACCCGCGCAACGCGATTGCCCAGATCGACGGCTTGCTGCAAGCGATGCCGAACAATCCCTATCTTTATGAGCTGAAGGGGCAGGCATTGCTGGAGGGCGGCCACCCCGCGGATGCAATCGCACCATTGCGCCGCGCCGTGCAACTCGTCCCTAGCCCTGCTTTAATTCAGATCCTGCTAGCGCAGGCGCTGGTCGCAACGAACGATACGAAATCGGCGGATGAGGCTATTTCACTTCTACATACCGCGATCGTGAAGGAGCCCGAAGTTGCCGACGCCTATACGACGCTGGCGATGGCCTATGCCCGCAAGAGCGATCTCGCCGCCGCGGATCTTGCTTCCGCGCAGGCCGCCTTCGCACGCGGCGACAACAAAACCGCCCGCGAACTCGCCGAACGCGCCAAGCAGCGTTTTCCAATCGGATCGCCGGGTTGGGTGCGTGCAGACGACATCGTTGCGTTCAACAAGAACCACAAGCAGAATCCGCTTCGCATAGGTCAATAAAGGAACAATCAATGGCTTGGAGTTTCCGCGCAGTTGCGACCTTGGCAGTCATGCTGCTGGCGCCGGTTGCGCTCGCGCAAGATCGGGTGGCGCAAACAAATGCGGTGCAGGCTCCTGCGGCAGCGACGGCGCCGCAGGAATTTTCTTCCGCCCAAACGCATGAGATCGAAAACATCGTCAAGAACTACCTCGTTCAACATCCCGAAGTTTTACAGGAGGTGATGGAGGCGCTGGACAAGCGGCAAAAAGAGGCCGATGCGGAAAAAGCCCGCACGACGATAAAAGATAACAAAGCAACCATATTCAATTCGAGCCACCAGGTCGTGCTCGGCAACCCGCAAGGGAATGTCACGATGGTGGAATTCTTCGATTATAACTGCGCTTTCTGTAAGCGCGCGTTGCCAGATATGCTCGATCTGATCAAGACCGACCCCGATCTCAAATTCGTCCTCAAGGAATTTCCAGTACTGGGTCCCGGTTCGCTTGAAGCGGCGCATGTCGCAGTTGCCGCACGCATGCAGGATTCCTCCGGAAAGAAATACATGGAATTCCACCAGAAGCTGCTTGGCGCTCGTGGTCCTGCCGACAAAGTACGTGCGCTTGCCGTTGCCAAGGATGTCGGCTTCGACATGGCGCGGCTCGAAAAGGACATGAATAGCGATGAAGTAAAGACCTCGATCGAGGAGAATATGAAACTGGCCGATGTCCTGGGCGTCAATGGTACGCCGAGCTACGTCGTTGGCAATGAAGTCGTGGTCGGAGCCGTCGGTGTGGACGAGCTGCGAGCGAAGATCAAAAACGAACGGAAACAATAGGCTCTATCTGCCGGTGACGGCACGGCCGTTAGGGATGACCGGCGACCGCGGCGGCTGATCCCGCTTCCCCTTTCCAGGGGCCTTCCGTATAACGAGCCAACGCGTGACACTCGCCCCGCGACAACAGTCGGCTCAGCGCGCACATGGCCAAAACTGTCTATGTCCTCAACGGACCCAACCTCAATTTACTCGGCACGCGCGAGCCGCATATTTACGGTCGCGCGTCGCTCGCCGATGTCGAAAAGCTTTGCCGCAGCGCGGCGGAACGGCACGACCTCACGCTGCTCTTCCGGCAATCCAATCATGAGGGTCAGATCATCGATTGGATCAACGAGGCGCGCGCTGAGAAAGCGGCTGGGCTCATCATAAATCCGGCGGGCCACACGACTACGTCAGTCGCTATTCTTGATGCTTTGCTTGCGATGGAGGCGCCCGTCATCGAGGTGCACATCAGCAACATCCATGCCCGCGAGGAATTTCGCCGGCATTCTTACGTTTCGCAGGCCGCACGAGCTGTGATCTGCGGCTTTGGGATTGCCGGCTATGCGCTTGCTATCACAGGTCTCGCCAACTTGATCGGCGCCAAGGAGTAACCGTGGCGCGTAAATCTGATAGTGCGGCGACGCCGCCGATCGATCACGAGGCCATTCGCGAGCTGGCGAAGCTGCTCGATGAAACCGGCCTGACCGAAATCGCATTGGAACGTGACGGCGTATCGATACGCGTGGCGCGGCATTCCGGCGCCGCTATCGGGCGCGCGCGGCCTATTGAGCCGGCACTCGCAGCGCCAGGCACTATCACTACCATGCCGATAACGATCGATCCGGCGCAGCACCCTGGCGTGGTCGCCTCGCCAATGGTCGGAACGGCCTATCTCGCGCCCGAACCCGGCGCGCGCCCCTTCGTCGAAGTCGGCGCTTCGGTGAAAGCAGGCGAGCCGCTGATGATCATCGAGGCGATGAAGACGATGAACCAGATCCCCGCGCCACGGCCGGGCACCGTGATCCAAATTCTCGTGGAAGACGGCCAGCCGGTGGAATACGGCCAACCCCTCATGGTCATTGAATGAGGCGAAGGCCAGCACCGCGCAGAGCATGAGCCGCGAGGATGTTCGATAAGATCCTTATTGCCAATCGCGGGGAAATCGCGCTGCGGGTGTTGCGGGCCTGCAAGGAGCTGGGCATTGCCACGGTCGCCGTCCACTCGACGGCAGACGAAGACGCTATGCATGTGCGTTTGGCGGACGAAAGCGTCTGCATTGGGCCGCCGCCCGCAAAGGACAGCTATCTCAACATTCCTGCTTTGCTTGCCGCCTGTGAGATCACCGGCGCGGATGCGGTGCATCCGGGTTATGGTTTTCTTTCCGAGAATGCGCGTTTTGCCGAAATTTTGGCCGAGCATAATGTGCATTTCATCGGGCCTCGCCCCGAGCACATTCGGCTCATGGGCGACAAGATTGCGGCCAAGCGCGCCGCCAAGGAACTTGGCATTCCAGTCGTTCCGGGCTCCGACGGCGATCTCGGTTCCGAAGCGCAGGCTCGACGTCTGGCACGCGAGGTCGGCTATCCTTTGATGCTCAAAGCCGCGGCGGGGGGTGGCGGCCGCGGCATGCGCTTGGTTACCGAAGAAACCGAGTTGCTCTCGGCGCTGGCGTCGGCCCGCGCCGAGGCAAAATCGGCTTTCGGCGACGACACGCTCTATCTCGAAAAATATCTCAAGCGGCCGCGCCACATCGAAATCCAAGTTCTCGGCGACGGTAAGGGCGGCGCTATCCATCTTGGCGAGCGCGACTGTTCGCTGCAGCGCCGCCACCAAAAAGTTTGGGAGGAAGGCCCCTCGCCCGCCCTCAACGCCGACGCGCGCGACGATATCGGTGAGACGGTCGCCAAAGCCATGCGCGCAATCAAATATTTTGGCGTCGGCACGGTCGAATTTCTGCACGAGGACGGCAAATTTTATTTCATCGAGATGAATACGCGGATTCAGGTAGAGCATCCGGTGACCGAGATGATCACCGATATAGATCTCATCCTGGAGCAGATCCGCGTTGCCGCCGGCGGCGGACTACAACTGACGCAGGACGAGGTTAAGTTTCACGGCCACGCGATCGAGTGCAGGATCAATGCCGAAAACCCCGTGTCGTTTCGCCCGTCGCCGGGCAAAATCGTACATTACCATCCACCGGGCGGCTTGGGCGTGCGCGTCGATTCCGCCGTCTACCACGGCTATGTAATTCCGCCGTACTACGATTCGCTGGTGGGCAAGCTCATCGTTCACGGTAAGACGCGCAGCGAATGCCTGATGCGGCTCAAGCGCGCGCTGGACGAATTCATCGTCGACGGGGTTGAGACGACGCTGCCCCTATTTCGCGCTCTGGCGCGTGAAAAAGACGTCATCGATGGGCAGTATCATATCCACTGGCTCGAGGAGTTCCTCGCTCGCAGCGGATTGCCCGAATAACGTCCTGGATCAGGCCGGCACGGCGGCGGCTGTCGTGGCGCGCACGGCGGCGGCGAGCAGAGTTCCCAGAACGGCGGGCTCATAGGGCTTGGGCAACACGAGCGATCCCGGCACGCGAGCCTCCTGCTTGAGCAAAGTTGCGCGGGCCGAGGCGTAAATAACCGGCAGATCGGGTTGCAATTCTCGCGCGCGTCGAGCAAGAGCGGCACCGTCCATCCCGCCCGGCAAATTGATATCGGTAAGCAATATGTCGACTGCCGCGCGGGCAATATGATGAAGCGCGTCCGCCGCATTGCTTACTTTCTCGACCGCAAAGCCCTGTTCCGAGAGCGATTGCGCAATCCACTCACCGATCAGGAATTCGTCCTCGACGAACAAAACGCGGATCGGCTCAGCACTTCTTGTCCTTGCGTCCATGGCAACCACCACCCACCCGTTCCATAGTCGCCTAATGCATTGGGCTAAAAAGCGTTCAAACCTGGCAAAAACTGTAACGACCTATGCTTTGCAAGCGGTTAACAATTGCGGGGGGCGCTCAGGCGCATACTGCGGATCTTGCTCAGCGGCGCTTGAACACCCCGCCTCTTGAATCCAAACAGACGAGCCGGTTAAACGAATCCATGGCAAGCCGTGAATCTGCGCTCATCGACATTACGCCTGAGGTGCTGCTGAAAGCCTATTCCTGCGGCATATTTCCCATGGCGGAAAGCGCCGACGACCCGGCGCTTTATTGGATAGAGCCCGAGCGCCGGGGGATCATTCCGCTGGATCGCTTTCACCTGCCGGGCCGGCTAGCGCGCACGGTCCGTTCCAGCCGATACACTGTGATAGTCGATCGAGACTTCGATGCCGTGATCAATGGCTGCGCTCAACCGCAACCGGGGCGTACACGCACCTGGATCAATAGCCGGATCCGTAGTCTCTATAGCAAGCTGTATGAACGCGGCGATTGCCACACCGTCGAGGTCTATGACGAGGGCGAATTGATCGGCGGTCTATACGGCGTCAGCCTCGGCCGCGCTTTTTTCGGGGAAAGCATGTTTCACCGCGTGCGCGATGCATCAAAAATTGCGCTCGTGCACCTTGTTGCGCGGCTCAAAGCCGGCCACTACCGGCTTCTTGATACTCAGTTTGTGACCGACCATCTGCGGACGTTCGGCGCAATCGAAGTCGCACGACCGGTTTATCACCGATTGCTAGATGCCGCGCTCGTCGGTGAGGCGGACTTTGCGGCGCTGCCGCTCGATCGTCCGCTGTCAGGCGAGACCGTATTAGCCGCGCTCCGGCAAAGCTGACGCGCTTAGAGCGGGATCAGAATTTCGTCGAATCGTCATCCCGCTCTAGTTTTTGTTTGAGCATGATCTTTTCCGAAAACCGGTTCCCACTTTTCGGGATCATGCTTTAGTTGGCGGCGCCGGGGGCACGCGCATTCGGCGCCGGTGCGGCAGGGACGCGCGGGGGTCCAGGCTTGCGTCCGGAAGCAGGCGGCGGACTGGAGGATGGCGGCGCAGGCGCCGAAGGGGTCGATTGCGCGATTGGGCCACCTATCGGCTGCGCGCAATCGCTCAGCCAAATGTCGTAGATCGGATGCTCGACGGCGTGCAGACCCGGGCTCGATGCAAACATCCATCCGGTAAAGATGCGCTTTATCTCGCCCTGCAACGTCACTTCATCAACTTCGACAAAAGCGTCAGTGTTGGTCGGCTCGGTCGGCGGTCGCGTGTAACAGGCGCGGGCGGTGACCTGCAGGGCGCCAAATTGCACTGTTTCTCCGACCGCCGCGTCAAACGAGATCGTGCGCCCGGTGATTTTGTCGAGACCGGCGAACACCGCACGCGCATTTTCAATCTTCTGTGTGGGCGTCTCGGTGACAACCGTGTCGTCGGGGCGCGGCGAGGTATCGACCGGCTGCTGCGGCGGCGGATTTGCGGGTGCAGGTAAGTTGCGATTCTGCGGAGGGGGCGCCAATGACGCGCCGGCCGGAGGCGGCAACGGCTGAGACTGGATTCCGCTGGGCGCGCGCGCCGACCCTTGCGGAGGCGAAGTTTGCGCAGGGCGAGGGTATTGCTGAGCCGGATATTGCTGAGGCGCCGGATATTGCCCCGGATATTGCACTGCGGGCGGTTGCGGCGGAAACGGCCCGCTCGGCACGTCAGCAGGCGGCCGCGGCGGCGGATCGCCGAAAGTGCTGCCGAATTGAGCCGCACCCGGCCCAGCCGCGAGGGTACCGCCGATCACGGCCAAGAGTGCGGCGATTCGAGTCATGTTGGATTGTTTGTGCAGGTTCTTTGCTTCGTGCAGCGGCCGCGTTTTGCGCAGGCTCCGGTTAACATGCCGAATGCGGCGAAAAGGGGGATCGGCAGATTTCGCATAGACCCGCGCCAGGGAAGGCAGGAGTACGTCAGCGTCCATGCCTGATCACTGATCGCCCGGATTCCAGGCCTTGTAGTCTCCTGTCGCTTTCGGTCTGCGGCCCTCCGCCAGCATCGAACCGCTCGGCCTGTGCGCCGCCGGGGTACCGGTGAGATTGGGTTCGTGCGGCTTTTCCCATCGATATGACTTTACTTGCTCCTGTGTTGGCGGCGTGTCGACGATGTGATGGAGCCAGCCGTGCCAGCTTGGTGGAACCAGTGATGCTTCGGCGATACCCTTATAGATCACCCAACGACGGTTGATACCAAGCGCCGGATCGATCTTGCCGTTCTTAGTCCGGTAATAGCGATTACCAAGTTCGTCGTGCCCGACGAACTCGCCGTAGAGCCAAGTCCACAGTTGCGTTCCAAACGTTTGACTGTTCCACCAGGTGAACAGCCGCTGTAGAAAAGTTTTCATCCGATGGAGACCTAAACCAAGTTCTTCGGAAAATGCGTCGAAGCCGCTCGCAACAAAGCGCGGTCTTTTGCTTGCGAAGATTCGATACCGAACTAGTAATTGCCAGTTGGCGGCAAAGCTGTCCAGCGCGGAAAAACCAATGAAACCGCCGGTCTGATCGGGCGTTTTCAATTATATTTTGTGTCATGTGGCATCATAAACTCACGTAGGGAAAATGAAGTCGACGCAAGCACTTGCGAGCGGAAAGGCTGCTTTAGGTACGACATAGGTACGGCGCTGGGCGCACAGCACTTCACCCATCTTCAGCGCAACGCCGTCGCCACGATGGCCCAGTGAAGATCATTGCGTTCGATTCAATCGGCTGGCACCGTGGCGATCCTGCGGTTCACTCGCACTGACTACCATCAGCTATACGACAGCAAGACACGAATGCGCGAGATAATCCCGATGGTTGCACTGATAGTGTCGCTATGCTCGCTGCTTATTTCGTTTGATGTGTGGCGGCGATCATTTAGACCAGTGGTGTCAGCCGCCGTCAAAACCCACGCAGCGGGAAATGTCACGATTTCCTATGATTTGGTGATCCAAAATTCGGGTACGCGGCCGGCCAGAAATATTAGGATCAGTCCGGTCAGCTCACTAGATGCCGCGCTGGGCCAAGATGCCACTGAGGACAATAAGCGAAGGTGGCTCGCCTGTTTCGACCAGACGATACCAGTATTGCAACCCAACGAACGTGTTTCATGCTCCTTCGGTAC
>CATPBC010000479.1 GCA_955652195.1 uncultured Xanthobacteraceae bacterium
ACTACGGCGTGTGGCGCTAAAGCGCGCCATCTTCGGCGGAGCATGAGATGAGAAGAACTGCACTGGCCGGGTTTGCGCTCATCAGCGCCCTCGCGGCGTCGGCGGCGCTCGCACAAGAGTCTCAGCGGGTGCGCGGCACGATCGAAAGCGTCAGCGGGCCAAGCCTGGTTATCAAGCCGGCCGAAGGGCCGGACGTGACCGTTAAGCTCACCGACAACGCACAGGTGTTCGGCGTCGTGCCGCTGAGGCTCGCTGACATCAAGGCCGGCGATTTCATCGGCGTTGGCGCCATGCCACAGCCGGACGGCAGCCAGAAGGCGATTCAGGTCATGATCTTCGCCGAATCCCAACGTGGGCTCGGCGAAGGTTTTCGTCCGTGGGATCGCCCTGGTTCGACCATGACCAACGGCACGGTGGACGCCACTGTCGCTGGCGTCGATGGCCAGGTGCTCATGGTCAAATACAAGGATGGCCAGCAGAAGATCGTCGTCGGTCCGGATGCCGTAATTCGCGGCTACATTCCCAGTGACAAGAGCGAACTGAAGCCCGGCGTCCATGTCGCGATCACCCGCGCCGACAAGTTGGCCGACGGAACGCTGCAAACCGCGCGCATCAATGTCGGGCGCGACGGCGTCGTACCGCAGTAATCGCGTTTCGCGTCATTCGGGCGCGTGAGCTGCTCACTGCGCTCGGCCCCGGAAATGCCAGCCTTTTGGCACGGGAATTGCTCTGTCTTGTCGGAGCCTCCAATCAACGAGAGGGGACCGTCCATGACACGAACCGAACTCACTGAAAAATTGCTCGGCATCAAGCGCGAAAACGGCTGGAGCTGGAAATATATCTGCGGCGAGATCGGCGGCATGTCGCCGGTCCTGGTCACCGGAGCCATTCTCGGGCAAATGAAGCTCTCGAAACCGCAGGCGGCGAAGGCTGCGGAATTGTTCGGCCTGAGCAAGAGCGAACAGGTGCTGCTCAACGAGGTCCCGCACCGGGGCTCGCCAATGCCGCCGACCGATCCGCTGATTTACCGCTTCTACGAGCTGGTGATGGTCAACGGTCCGGCATTGAAAGTCTTGATCGAGGAGGAGTTCGGCGACGGCATCATGTCGGCGATCGACTTCGATCTGGCGATGGAACGCCAGGCGGACCCCAAAGGCGATCGGGTCAAAATATCGATGTCGGGAAAATTCCTGCCGTACAAATATTACGGCGCGACCGGCAATGTGCCGACCTACGGCTACAAGGAAGAGTAAGACCTTACGATCGCGAATTTGCGGGCGGCCAAGCGCGCGCCGTGAGCGTCAGTCGTTCAGACTAGGGCGCGTACTCATAAATGCCGTGGGGGCGTTGTCCGCTTTTGGGGGAATAGCGGACATAGTGATTTGACCGCGTCATGTCCGGTTGTGACCCAAGTGAGACTTTGCGCCGGAGATCACACAGCCCCTCGAAAGTGCCCGACCCCCGTTTTTCATTCACGATTGTGCTAAACTTCAAAGCGATTCACGCAAGGTAAGGGGTAAGCGTTGAGCGATTACGCCCTGCGATTCGGCCTTGCACTTCTTGTGGTGATAGTCGCCTGCGCGGCTATAATCATATCTCGCCGGAATTATGCCAAATCTGCCGATTCCGAGCACAGCATTGAGGCTTTTCGAGTCGAGTTGCAGCGTTCAATCGATGCCGCTCAAGCGGCAACGATCAAAACAATCCACGATAATATTTTTTCAGTTATAAAGACAATCAATTCGACAGTGAGGGATTTGAGTGTCCGCCTTGCGAGATTGGAAGAGCGCGTTAACGAAACCGCGACCCATATTGTAGGAACCCAGAATTTGGATGTCCGCCTCGCGGGATTAGAACAGCACGTAGATGCAACTGCAACCTATGGCGAGAATTTGGATGCCCGCCTTGCGAGGTTGGAAGAGCGGACTGATGAGACCGCGACCCATATTGCAACAACCCAGAATTTGGATGTCCGCCTTGCGAGATTGGAAGAGCGCGCTGATGAAACCGCGACCCAAATTGCAGGAACCCAGAAGCAATCTTTAGAAGAGAATGAGCGGATCGCTGCCCGACTGGCGGGACTTGAGCAAAATCTAACGGCGCTAAGCGATCAGCTTTCGCTGATTAAGCAAACGATTGATGGGGCTACTGTACGAGAGCAAGACATCAAGAATTCAATCGAAGCCATCGACTCCCGCATCATGAATACCCAGACGCGCGTGGATGAATTGTTTCCGCGTCTGGCGCTTGGAGAAAAAGCACTCAAGGATCTAGGGACCCTAATCAGTTTGTTTGTCAAACGGCTTAAAAGAGTGAACGCAAACTCGACGGAGATCGTCCAGCGTCTTGGCGATCTCGAGAGTCACTTCCGTTTAAAATTCAGACAGCTAGAGGAACCTCACAGTTCAATCCTCGAACGCAAGGACGGCCCTTCAACAAGCAACATAGAGGATCTAATTGAGGCCGCCAAACCGAAAGCAGCTGATGGGGCGATCCCAACTGAAACAAACACCGGCGGCGAAAATTCTGAGGGTTTCGAGCGCGCGACCATACCAGGCCAACAATCGTCCAAAAAAGCGATCGTGGAGGGGGAAGGCCGCTCTGATAATAGCCGCGCCGACCAGCGTGCAACGTGAAAGGACTTTCCTCTCGGGCATGACTGCTCTTACCACGTGACGGACATCCGCCAGGCACGACTGAATGTCCACTTTCATCGGTGTCGGAGACGTAATGCGGACATGTGGCGAAGTCGCTACATTATTTGGCGAGAACGAATCCCCTGTCAGAAGACAAGTGCTGTGCCTTTCGTCAGTCGTTTATCAGAATGGACGCCGGTGCTTTTTTCTTCGGTGAAGCAGGTGTGGCCGTAAGTTCCGACGGCTCTTTGTTCGACGGGACGGGTGCGGTCGTAAGCTCCGACGGCTCTTTGTTCGACGGGAGGGGTGCGGATGTAAGCTCCGGCGGCCTCGGCCGCGGCAACGGTAGCGGCAATGAGCGTTCGCGATGTCGATTACCATCAGTACCAGTGACGCGGGTGAACCAATTGGAAAAGTCATGCGCGATTTCGGCCAGAGGCGATCGTCCTCCGGTCTGGACCTGTGATGGTGCTTGTGCATTAACTGAGGCCGCCGCCAGGGCCAGGAAAAATAGAGCGATCGCAAGCGCGTTTAATTGTGTTATCCGCACGACTTTCCCCGTGAAGCCTCCGAACGGCAGACGATACGAGTTTACTCGGAATTGGGGCGAGGCTTGGGCTCTCCCCACGAGAAAGCCTGCGGTCGCTCCGATTCGGCTATCAATGCCAAAACGGACCTGCCACGGACATCGGCAATAGTCCGCTACTGCGAATCAGGGATTGTTTCGCATTCAACCGACGCCCGCGAAATGCTTTCGAAAGCGACCATAGTTGCTTCAGCTGCAGTGACCAAGCATCGGGAAATGTCTCTTATTGGCATTGGCTGTGTAAAAACGTAACGGCGCGCGCCGGCGATAGAATGAACGTCTCCCTGAATCGCAATTATAGCGGCGAGAGTTCTTAAGCGTGTTCGCTTTTGCTTGATCGAGGAAAAATAATTCTCGGCGGTTCTGAGATTTTTGCGTTCTTACACAGCCTAGGCACAACGCGGACACCGTAGCCGCAGTCAGCAATGTCCGCTTTCGGAGGAGTAGCGGACCTAGGCTAAGGCCTGCCTAGACGCGCGCCGATGACGAGCCGCCACAAACACACCACAGCGGCAAAAGACCCACCGTCCTAGGCAAGCGAAAAGCGAAAAGATCGGCGCGCTTAGGCGTGGTCCACGTTCATGGCCACATCGAGGGCGCGGACTACCTCTTCAACATTCATTGCCACGGTGATCGATTGGTCATTCGCAAAATAAACGAGTGAATGTCCGTTCGAGCCCGGTCGCACGTAACGAACCGCGGTCGGGTTCACATAGACCGACTCCGACTTAACTGCTGTCTTCGCATAGACCGACTCCGGCCTAGCTACCGCCCCGACCAAGGCGCACATCTTCGACATCTCTTCTCAGTCCTTAAGCGAATGATGATTTGCCTATCAGCGGCGAACTGCACCTAACCCGACAATGCCATCGGTTCACGCGTCGGTTCACCCGACGGTGTTAGGTTCGCTGTTTGAATAAACCTTGGCACAGCATCAGCTTGGACTTGGACCGTTTCAGATAGCTGTTTGTTGACGCGGCGCTCAAGAACGAGCTTGCCATTCAACTCGGCAATCGTCGTTGCGAAACGCGAACGAGCGACAAGCCACCCAATTGCCACACCCAAAATTAGGGCAACCAAGCTGACAGTGGTGGGTAGCAGATCTATATATCGTTCCATCGACAAATTTGCGACATCGGATTCGATGAAGTCCCGGTTACTGCAAATCAATCGGTTGATAGCGTCCGTCGGCGTCGAGCTGTGTACCCCACACCTTGTGCACAGCTTGGTGCTCGGAACGGCTGAAGGTCATCGGCGTTCCCAGCCCAATGTCGAGATCGCGAAGATTTTCAAAGGTTGCCACTAATTTTTCGGTGTCGAGCTGAGGGCCATTCTGTTGCAGCGTGGCGACCAGCACGGTGGCGTCCACATAACCTTCGAGAGACACGTAGTCTGGCGCCTCTCCGGGAAAGTATTTGGCGAGCGCAGATTTGTAATCCAGCACCAACGATGAGTGGCCCTCGAGCGCCGGTACGACCTGCGTGACGATGACCCCAGTTGCATACTTTTTTCCCAGCAGCATCAACTCGCTGGCCAGCGCGGTACTGCCGACGAATGAGACGCTGGTATAAATAATGTCTGGGTAGAGGTCGCGCGTCTTCTCAATAAATTTAGCCGCGGCCCGATAGGTCGGGACCATGATCACTGCTTTTATTGGGAGGCGATTCTTTTGTTGTTGGACTTGTTGCAGTTGTGCGACGGCATCATCAACATCCACTGTGTTGCGCTGGTAATTGAGCCGCAAAATTGGGCTATCGTTGCCTCCCCGCAATGAACGAATAGCCTTTTCCACACCGGTGAAGCCGGCGTCTCCGTACGAATCCTGCTGAGCAAAGACGGCAATCTGCTCCGGGAAGAGCCGCTTCACTTTCACCAGATAGTTTACCACCGCGGCGGTTTCTTCGGCGTAGCTGGCGCGGTAGTTGAACACATAGCGGTCGGGCGGATCGTTCCTTAGTAAGCCGGCGCCAGTGAAAGCTCCGAAAAACAACATCTTGCGATCAAGCGCGTAGGGTAGCGCAACCACCGCCGTTGGCGTCCCCACATTGCCAATCAATCCGAAAACTTGGTCTTTTTCGTAGAGCTGCGTCATGGTGGCAGTGGTTCGCGCGGGCTCGTAGCCGTCGTCTGCTGCGATGAGCCGAAGCTGGCGTCCGTGTACTCCGCCTTTTGCGTTGGCCAGCTTGAATGCCGTCTCGATACCTAGCTTCATATTCTGGCCGAGTTCCTTGGCTGGACCGCTGAATGGTGCGGAAATTCCAAACCGAATTTCACTGTCAGTTACACCGCGTACGGTTGGGGCGGGCTCGCTTGCCCCGCCAGCGGTCGCGAGACGCGCCGGCGCGCTGTTAGCGGGTTGCGGACCCGTCGGCGCAAGCGGAACACCAGCGATTGGCGGTTGAGTTACTCGCGGACCCGCTGGCGCAATCGGAAGTCCAGCGGCGGGCGAGTTCACTTCCTCTGGCGACTTTGGATTATCAAATCTCGCCGTAAACTCGCTCGGCTTTGTGCTGGACCCAGGCGCCTTGCCAAACAGCGATGGAAACTGAGCAATAACTAACCATCCGATTACGAGTCCAAACACCAGGGCAATGCTGAAGCCTGAGGCGAACCACCCGAACCTCCGGGTAGGTTGAGGTATATGGACGATTTCAGGTTGAGGCCCGAGTGACTGACGCAGGCGCGATAAATCGCCCGTGGGAGAGGATTCCGCGCCTTCAACGGCGCCCGCCCTTCCTTGGCGATAGAATTCGCTTGGCCCCCTTGTGGCGTAGTCTGTATTTACGACGTTGTTCGAAGGCTCGGGTCTACTCATTGGACTGCCCAGCTCATCGACCGTACCAGCTTTCAGCCGATGTCAGTCTGTTTGCAGTCTCAAACCTAGTAGGTAACTACTTCGACTGCCTTTCTACATTGTGTAAAAATGTATGGGTGCATTCTACGTGTGTGGCCATCATTTTGAGGTCCAATGGCGAGGCGGAACTTCCCCGACCTAACTTTTGAGGTTGTCCGGCACGACCGTGGCAGGGCAATTTGGCTGGTGGTGATACCCGGTGGCGTTCTGGGCGTGTTTGCCCTTACGGTGCTGATCGTCAGCCTCCTTATTCACGGCTAAGGCTGACTTTATTCGCGGCTAAGGGCTAATTTTTGCGAAAATGGCGATGCTGGAAAAAATCGGCCGCCGATCGAGACGGAGGCCTTGTGGCCCCAGGAGGCGACGAATGTCCGCATTTGGCGGTGATCTCAACTGGTCGACGCAACACTTTATCTTAAACGAAAAAGATGGAGTGTGTGGTGATCGGTCAAGGATATCGTCGAGGTTTTACTGCGGCGGAGAAAACGGAGTTATGGGATCGCTGGCAGCGGGGGGAGTCGCTGAAAGCGATTGGACGGGCGTTCGGTAAGCCGTCATCGTCTATTTATTTCCAACTGGCCCCGCACGGTGGGATTCGTCCTTCGCCACGGCAGCGCTCGAGGTTGGCATTGACGCTCTCGGAGCGGGAGGAGATATCCAGAGGGATTGCGGCCCATCGATCGGCACGATCGATGGCTCGGCTGCTAGGTCGCTCGGCTTCGACGGTGAGCCGAGAACTTGGCCGGAATGGCGGCTATGACCGCTACCGCGCGGCGCTGGCGGATGAGAGGGCCTGGGCCCGAGCTCGTCGTCCGAAGCGCTGCAAGTTGGCAAACAGTCCGCGGCTACGACAAGCAGTAGCGAGCAAGCTCAGGTTGAATTGGTCGCCCGAGCAGATATCCGGTTGGCTCAATAGAGCGCATCCTGACGACGAGTATTATGCCGTGTCACACGAGACGATCTATCGCAGTCTATTTGTTCAGACCCGCGGCGTACTGAAGAAAGAGCTGCTTGGCCATCTTCGATCGAAGCGGACGATCCGTCGATCTCAGCGGACCGACCCGAATGGCGATAGACGGGGACAAATCAAGGATCTCGTATCAATCCGTGAGCGACCGGCAGCGGTTGAAGATCGGGCAGTCCCTGGTCATTGGGAAGGCGATCTGCTGTCCGGGTCGAGGAACAGCTACATCGCGACCTTGGTCGAACGTCATACGCGTTACGTGATGTTGGCGAAGGTGGCCAACAAGGACACCCAGACGGTTGTTTCCGCGCTCATCAAGCAGGCCAAGACGCTACCGAATGAGCTGTATAAATCCCTGACCTGGGACCGGGGCAAGGAGCTTACGGATCATC
>CATPBC010000480.1 GCA_955652195.1 uncultured Xanthobacteraceae bacterium
CGCGCGCCAGATCCCGGGAGTCGTTGCGGTGGAACGGGTGCGCGCCCGGCCGGCCGGCGCGGTGCTATTCGTCGAGCTTGGCGTGAGTATCAGCCGCACGCTTCCGCTCGACCGCGTCACTATGATCAAACAGCAACTGATCGACGCCATCCGCGGCGACTTGCCGACGGCAGAGCTCACCATAACGACGGAGCCGAAGGCACTCGATGACGAGACGGTACGTGAGCGCGTCATGGTGATCGCACGCGACCTTGGCCTTGCTATTCATCACGTCGCGGTCCAGACGGTAGCCGGCCGCTTATCGGTGTCGCTCGACCTGGAGGTCGACGGCGCGATGCCGCTTGCCGCCGCACACGACGTCGCGAGCCGGCTCGAAGAAGCGATCCGGCACGAACTCGGACCACAGGTCGAAGTCGAAACCCATATCGAGCCATTGCCGGCGGACCTGTTGGCCGGCCGCGATGCCGAGCCTGCTCGGATTGCCGAAGTTCGCGAGCTTCTGTCGTCACTGGCAGTGGAGCTTCCGGCGCTCGGCGAGGTGCACGATGTGCGGGTGAGGGAAACCACCGCCGGCGAAATCGTCAACTTTCATTGCCATGTCGATCCGGCGCTTTCAGTGAGCGCGGTGCATGACATGGTAGATGCTCTTGAACGGCGACTGCGTCGTCAATTGCCGACGATCCAGCGCGTTATCGGGCATGCCGAACCGCGGCGCTAAAGAGTCCGGTCGACGCATTCAGCCGGCATTCGGCACAGGAACCCCGAGCAGTGCTGCGGTGTTCCGCGCGGGGCACGCCGACTTCCGCTTTTCATGGCCGTGCAAACCCTCTAGACCAGCGCCCTATGCGCACTGAAGAACCAAGAACTGTCCGCCTCGAGAACTATCGCCCGCCCGATTGGCTTATCGAGACAGTCGAGCTCGACGTGGCGCTGCACCCGACGGCCACCAGAGTTCGCGCCAAGCTTCACGTCAGGCCAAACGGCTCCGGCGCGCCCGCGCCGCTCGTCCTCGACGGCGACGAACTGACGCTTCATTCAATTCGCCTCGATGGCAAGCCGCTACCGGCGGAGAGCTTTGTCGCCACGCCGGATCGGCTGACCATTGCGCAAGCGCCGCATCGGCCGTTCGAGCTTGAAATCGAAACGGCGCTCGACCCGACCAACAACACCAAGCTGATGGGGCTCTATCGCGCCGGTCCGACCTATTGCACGCAATGCGAAGCCGAGGGCTTTCGCCGCATCACCTACTTCCTCGATCGGCCCGACGTCATGGCGGTCTATACGACGCGGATCGAAGCCGACAAGAAAGAGGCCGCCATACTTCTGTCCAACGGCAATCTCGTTGCGCAGGGTGACTTACCCGGCACCTCGCCCGGCACCTCGCGGCATTTCGCAATTTGGCACGATCCGTTTCCGAAGCCGTCATACCTGTTCGCGCTGGTCGGCGGAAATCTCGGCTGCGTCAAGGACACCTTCACCACAATGTCGGGACGCGACGTCAGCCTTGCGATCTATGTCGAGCCGGGCAAGGAAGACCGTTGTCACTACGCCATGGACAGCCTCAAACGCGCCATGCGCTGGGATGAGGTGACGTTCGGGCGCGAATACGATCTTGATATTTTCGTGATCGTCGCCGTCTCGGCGTTCAACATGGGGGCGATGGAGAACAAAGGACTCAACATTTTCAACGATAAATTCGTTCTTGCCTCCCCTGTCACCGCAACCGACGGCGACTATGCCAGCATCGAAGCGGTGATCGCCCATGAATACTTCCACAATTGGACCGGCGATCGCATCACTTGCCGCGATTGGTTTCAGCTCTGCTTGAAGGAGGGGCTCACCGTTTTTCGCGACCAGGAATTCACCGCCGATCAGCGATCGCGGGCGGTCGAACGGATCAGCGATGTACGTGGGCTCCGCGCGCATCAATTCGTCGAGGATGCCGGTCCGCTCGCCCATCCGGTGCGGCCGACGCTCTATCACGAGATCAACAACTTTTACACTGCCACCGTCTACGAAAAAGGCGCCGAAGTCGTGCGGATGATCAAGACCTTGCTCGGCGACGCGACCTTCCGCGCCGGCATGGACCTATACTTCACGCGCCATGACGGCCAAGCGGCGACCGTCGAGCAGTTCGTGCAGTGCTTTGCCGATGTGAGCGGGCGTGACATGCGTCAGTTCATGCGCTGGTATTCGCAAGCCGGCACGCCTGAGATCAAAATAGAGCCGCATTACGACCCTGCTGCCTGTAACTTCCGCCTCGATATAGCGCAGAACATTCCGCCGACGCCCGGCCAGCCCAACAAGGAGCCGATGCTTGTTCCGCTTGTGATCGGCCTGGTCGGCCGCAGCGGCGCGGATCTGCCGCCTATGCTGGAAGGGAAGCCGCTCACGCGCGGAGTAATCGAGCTCACCGAGCCGCGCCAATCATTTGTCTTCACCAATGTTGTGGAGCGTCCGGTGCTTTCGCTCAACCGCGGCTTCTCGGCTCCGGTCAAGCTGACGATGCCGATCGACCCCGAGCATCTGCGCTTTCTCGCTGCTCACGATCGCGATCCGTTCAACAGATGGCAGGCGATCCAAACCTTGGCGATGACCCTTCTGAAGAGCAATGTCGCTATAGTGCGCTCGGGTGGCGAGCCACATCTGGACGAAGGACTGATGGATTCGCTCGGGGCAACTCTCAACGACCCCGCGCTCGAACCCGCTTTCATCGCACTGACGCTCTCGCCGCCAAGCGAAGCGGATATCGCACGCGAAATCGGCCATGACGTCGATCCGGATGCGGTCTTCGCCGCGCGGCGAAAATTGCGCGCGGCGATCGGCGCGCACCATAGCGGGCTCCTTGCTGCAACTTACGAGCGGATGATTACCCCCGGCGCTTACCGGCCGGACGCGCAAAGCGCTGGCAGGCGCGCGCTTAAGAATGCCTGCCTTGATCTTTTGGCGATGACGGAAACCGATGCCGCGATTGCCCGCGCTTTCGCGCAGTACCGCAATGCCGACAATATGACCGACCGTATCGCGGCGCTTGAAACGCTCGCGGCCTATGACCGGCCGGAACGCGCCGCCGCCTTTGAGGATTTCTACACACGCTACGCCGACGACCCACTGGTGATCGATAAATGGTTTTCGCTTCAGGCCACCATCCCAGAGCCGGCGACGCTCGATCGGGTCCGCGCCTTGACCCGCCATCCCGCCTTCTCCGCCGCCAATCCCAACCGTATACGCGCGCTGATCGGTGCCTTTGCTCTAGCCAACCACACCCAATTCAACCGCAGCGATGGTGCCGGCTACAATTTCGTCGCCGAGTTCGTGCTTGAGCTCGATCCGAAGAACCCACAAGTCGCCGCGCGCCTGATGAGCGCGTTCCGCTCCTGGCGCACTTTGGAGGCGCAACGCCGCGGCCACGCCGAGGCGGTGTTACGCCGCGTCGCGGCAAAACCCGCGCTGTCACGCGATGTCCATGACATTGTCGCGCGCACGCTCGCCGAGAATTAAAAGCGATTCAGGTCTTTGATTTGACTCTGTTTTGAGTCGTCAACGTGTGCGGCAACACAAATCAAAGCGCGGTAACGCTCCGGCAGCAGCCTTTCGCGGCGCAAAAAGCTTTGGACATTTCTTAAAAAAATATTGACTCAGGACTCTCGACAAATCAGCGCGCATCGATTCTATTGATGATGATTCGGAGAGAGCGGCACAATCTCCGAACGCGGGTAGAGGCAATAATCCGAGCGGGGGCAGGCGATGGCGCGCGCCGATGCGGCGAGTGCGTCTCTACGATCCGATTCGATCAAAGGGTTGGCGGAATCGATCGCCAACCCGGCGTATCGGCGCCTGCTGAGCGCCGAACCGCTTCTGCGCCGCGCGGTTCCGGTTCTCATCATCGCCTTCATGGTGACGGTATGCATCGGCGCCGCCGTTGAGGTTCTCGAACATCGACGGCAAGCGGTATTCGAGGCCAAGCAACGCATTGCAGCGGTGGCCGATCACTTCGCCACGCTTTTTGAGCGTCGGAGCCGCGACGGCCGCTCGCATTGGCCGCGAACCTCCGATGCACTCGCGGAGGCATTGCCCGACTGGGCGGCGGGCGCCAAGCAGCGCGTCCTCGTAAGCGACGCCGATGGCAACATCGTCGCGGCCTTGCCCAATGCTCCACCGACAGTGGGACGTTCGCTTCTCGAAGTGCTCGGTCCCCTGCAACCGCTCACGACGTTCGGCGCCGAAGCCGGCACCCGCGAGATCGTACTGGGCAACGGCGAACCCGCTTTCGCGGCAGTGCGAGCTTTGAGGAATCCGACCGGGCTGTTGACCGTTATTCAGGCGCGGGACGACGCGCTCACAAACTGGCGCTCAATTACGGCTCTGACGGTCACGTTGTCGGCAACGACCGGCTTTGTGGTCCTGATACTCGGCTTCGCATTCCACTGGCAGGCGACGCGGGCACGTGAAGCCGATCTGATCAACGACACCGTCCGTAGTCGAGTCGACACGGCGCTCAACCGCGGACGCTGCGGGCTTTGGGATTGGGATCTCGCTCGCGGCCGCGTTTTCTGGACGCACTCGATGTACGACATGCTGGGCTTGCCGCAGAAAGACGAGCTGCTCAGCTTCGGCGAGGTCGACGCACTCGTCCACAAGGATGACATCGATCTTTATGAGCTTGCGAATCAGCTCGCTGACGGCAAGCTGCAATCAATCGACCACGCCTTTCGTATGCGCCATGCCGAAGGCAGATGGCTGTGGCTGCGGGTCCGCTGCGAGCTGACGCGCCAGGACGGCGAACTCGGCCCGCACCTAATCGGCATCGCCGTCGACATCACCGAGCAGAAGAATCTGGTTGAACGCACCGTGGCGGCCGATTTGCGCCTGCGCGACGCCATCGAGACCATACCGGAAGCTTTCGTGCTGTGGGATGCGGAAAACCGGCTCGTGCTCTGCAATTCCAATTTCCAGGAGCTGCATCAGCTGCCGGACGAAGCGGTGGTGGCGGGAACGTCCTATGAGACGATCGTGGCCACCGGCAGAAAGCCGCTGATCCGCGCCACTGTGGCCCATGACAGCGAGCCGCGCGGTGCGCGCACTTTCGAGGCTCAACTCGAGGATGGCCGATGGATGCATATCAGCGAACGCCGCACCAAAGATGGCGGCTATGTCTCGGTCGGAACGGACATCACCAAGGTCAAACAGCACGAGCAAAAGCTAATCGAAGGCGAAAAGCGCCGAATTGCCACCATTCTCGATTTGCGCAAATCCCAGCAAGCACTCGAACAGCAAACTGGCGAACTGGCGGACCTTGCCGAAAAATATGCCGAAGAAAAAACCAGAGCCGAAGAAGCCAATCAGGCCAAATCGAAGTTCCTGGCCAATATGAGCCACGAACTGCGCACCCCCTTAAACGCCATCATCGGCTTTTCCGAGATCATGGAGTCGGGAATGTTCGGCCCGCTCGGCGCCGAGAAATACATCGAATATTCTCGGGACATCCGCGAAAGCGGCGAGTATTTGCTCGACGTCATCAACGACATCCTCGACATGTCCAAGATCGAAGCCGGCGGAATTCGGCTTGCCCCGGAAGCGGTGGAGCTTGACTCGCTTCTGGCCGATTGCATCCGCGTGGTATCGACCCGTGCCGGCGAAAAAAACCTCAGGCTCGACGCGCAAGTTGAGCCCGGAATCCAGCTCAAAGCCGATCGCCGCGCCTTAAAGCAGATCGCGCTCAATCTTCTTTCCAACGCCGTAAAATTCACCCCCGACGGCGGCGCGGTGAGCGTGCGGGGCCGGGTGCGCGGTGGGATCGTAACTATCGCGATCAGAGACAATGGAATCGGCATAGCGCGGCAGGCGCTGCATAAACTCGGCCGCCCGTTCGAACAGGTCGAGAGTCAATTGACCAAGCGCCACCAGGGCTCTGGCCTTGGCCTCGCTATCGCGAAATCACTGATAGAACTCCATGGCGGCTCGATGCGTATCCGTTCGCAGCTTGGCCGAGGCACGATGGTCCTGGTGCGGCTGCCAGCCGGGACCACAGCGTCGGTTCGGATCCACGGCATCGAAGCCGCCGCTTAAACGAATTTCGATCGCTACTTCACGAGCGTTATGGCGGCCCGCCCAGAATTCTAACAAAACACGCGCGCACCGCCCGCTGAGTTTCTGCGAGGTGGGCAGCGAGCGTTGGAAAATCCGGCAGGTCGGCGGCACGCGCCAATAATCCCAATATGCCAGGGTTCGCGGTCTGCGGATCGAAACGCGAAGGCAGACACAGCCTGAGAATTTGCGTGAGATCATGAAATAGCTGGACTGCCGGCCGCAGCACCGTAGCATCCTCGGGCGCGAGAACGCCAAGCCGCGCGGCCTTTTCCAACGTGCGTGCGGTCGAGGTATCCAGGATCTCAGGAAGTGCCGCCGCATGCACCAACTGCAGATACTGGGCGATGAATTCAATATCGATCAGCCCACCGGCGGCATATTTGAGGTCCCATGGATCTGCGTCGCCCTTTTCCTTGGCGATGGCACCGCGCATATCGACGACGTCGCCGGCGGTCGCGGCCACATCTCTTTGCTGGCAAAGAATCTCGCGAATGACCGCCTCGACCCCGGCAGCAAAATCCGGCGACCCGGACACGACACGCGCGCGCGTAAGCGCCATGTGCTCCCAAGTCCACGCCTCGTGCTCCTGATAACTTCTGAAGCCTTCGATCTGCGTGGCGACCGGGCCAGACCGGCCCGATGGACGCAACCGCATATCCACCGGATAAAGTACGCCGTAATTGGTCTGGACGGTCAGCGCGCTGATCATGCGCTGAGTCAAACGCGCGAAGTATTGGCTGCCATAGAGCGGGCGTTTGCCGTCCGAATGCGGATGCCTCGGATCGAAGCCGTAGACGACGATAAGATCGAGGTCCGAACCCGCGGTCATCTCCCGCGCCCCAAGGCGGCCGAGAGCAAGCACCGCGCTCTGCCCACCGCTCATACCGCCATGCGTCGCGGTGAAATCGGTTTCCACCCATCGATACACCTCACCGAGCAGAACGTCGGCGAGCCGGGCGAATGTCTCGCCCGCCTGCTCGGCAGACAACGATCCGGAAATGATGCGCGCACCGATGAGGAACATATGTTCCTGGCCAAACAGCCGAATGGCATCAAGCATCGATTCGAAGCCGTGAACCTCCTGAAGCGTCCGCTTAAGGTTCGCCCGCAAGCCTGCTTCGTCGGCCAGCGCACCGAAGAAGCCCGGATCGACCAGCGGATCGATAAAATGCGGATGATGCGCCAGGATATCGGCGAGCCGTGGCGCCGCGCTAATGATGAGCGCGATGAAGCGGATCAATTCCGGATTTTGCCGCAGCAGAGAGAAAAAGCGGCCACCCGCGCGCAACCCGGCTAAAAACCGGTCGAATGCCGCAAAACTCGCATCGGGACTTTCGCCGCGCGAAAATTGAACGAGCATGACCGATACAAGGTCAAGAAGATTAGCCCGGGCCTGCTCGCCACGGAGCGCGCGATAAAGCCCGTTCTGCCAATTTCGCACCGCCTCAAACACCACTGTTGGCTGGCGAAAACCTAATTGTGTCAGCCGCTCGAACAATTCGGCGCGGGCGCCGGTATCGTCGAACAAAAACTTCTGCTGCTGCGCGAGCAAGTCGGGGGTACGCTCGAATAGTTTCACGTAGTGGCGTTCGACATTACGCAAATGTAAGACCAACACATCGGCAAAATCGTCCCGCGATCGGAATCCGAGAAAACGGGCAAAAACATCGAGCGCGTCGGCTGTCCCCGGCAGCGTGTGCGTCTGCTCGTCGGCCATCATTTGCAGGCGATGCTCGACGCGACGCAAAAAAGCGTAGGCTGCCGCAAGTTCATCGCGGGCAGCCGTATCGATCCAGCCGTCGGCCGCCAGCGCGGACAGCGTCGCAATGGTGCCGCGATCGCGTAAATCGGGGTGCCGCCCGCCCGCGATCAACTGCTGTGTCTGTACAAAAAATTCGATTTCGCGAATGCCGCCGCGCCCAAGCTTTATGTTGTGACCCTCAATGGCGATCTCGCCGTGACCGCGATAGGCATGAATCTGACGTTTCATGTCATGCACATGCGCAATCGCGGCATAGTCGAGATATTTTCGCCAGATGAACGGCGATAAGTCGCGAAGGAACCGCTCGCCGGCGGCGTTATCGCCGGCGCAGACGCGCGCCTTGATCAGAGCCGCGCGTTCCCAGTTTTGGCCGCGGCTTTCGTAATAGTGAAGCGCAGCCTCGGTCGAGATCGCGATTTGCGTGGATGATGGATCGGGCCGCAAGCGCAGATCGACACGGAACACGTAACCCTCGGGCGTACGCGCTTGCAGGATTTTGACCAAGTCGCGCGTCAGACCGATAAAAAACGGCGCCGGCTCGACATTGCGGCCAAGCTTTGCCGCGCTCATGTCGAAAAAAACCATGAGATCGATGTCGCTGGAGAAATTAAGCTCGCCGGCCCCCATCTTGCCCATCGCCAGCACAATGTATCCCGAGCCGCTTTGCGGATTCCTCGGATCAGGGGCCTTGAGCTTTTTGTTCTTCACCGCTTCGCGGAGGAGATAATTGACAGTGAGGCCGACCGCCGTATCGGCGACGCGGGTGAGTGTCTCGGTAGTATGCGTCAGTTCCCAAACGCCTCCAATATCGGCGAGCGCGACCAGGAGCGCTGCTTCTCCCTTCATGTCGCGGAGAATCCGCATCAGCTCAGCCTGCGACCGCGCTGAGGCGGCGGCTGTGTGGGTTTTTCCAAGGAGCGCCGCCAGCGCCCGGTTAGGGTCGGCAAGAAGCAAACGAGTTAGACGCGCAGGGTCCGCGTCAATTGCATCCCAGAGATAGGGCGCCGCGTCGGCGATGCCGCCGAGCATCCGCGCCGCGGCCGGATCTCGCCGAATGAGCATCATGAGCGACTTGCCGGCAGATTTTGGCCGCACGCTCGCGAGCCAAGCTGCCACGCGCGCTGTCGCTTGCGCCGAAGGCCTCGGCAGAGCTGCACCGAGCCGATGAACTAGCGCCGTGTCATCACGTTTTCGCTTCGGCCGCTTGATGGCCGCGAGGCGCCTCATCCCCTGCCCGCACCGCCGCCCGGCCCGGCGCGCGGCAAAGCAATCGTAGTGCGCAATCCGGGATGATTGTCTTCCAGCTTTAGTTCGCCGCCATGCAGGCGCGCGACCGCCGAAGCAAGGCTAAGCCCTAAGCCCGAACCCGGCTCGGATCGGCTCTGTTCGAGCCGCACGAAGCGCTCCACCACCCGGCCGCGATCGGCATCAGGAATGCCCGGCCCGTGATCGGCAACGCTAAGCGTAATGCGCTCACCTTCGTTGTCGGCCCTGACCACGATCTCCGCAGGCATGCCGTTTAATTTCCCATTTGGGCCGGCATATTTGATGGCATTGTCGATAAGATTAGCGAGCGCCTGACTGACCAGCTCGCGATTACCGCGTACCGGAGCTACCGCCGACGCATCGACCTTCAGTGCAATGCCCTTCTCGTCGGCAACTGGCTCGTAGAGCTCGCCGACATCACGGGCGATCTCAGACGCATCGAATTCCGTCATATTGTCGCGTGCTTGCCCTGATTCGGCGCGAGCGATCATCAACAGCGCATCGAAAGTGCGAATAAGATCGTCCGATTCGGCAATGGTCGATTCCAGCGCCGCGCGGTAGCTGGCCTCACCCACGGCACCGCGCAGCGCCTGCTCACAGCGATTGCGCAACCTGGTCAACGGCGTCTTGAGATCGTGCGCAATGTTGTCGGAGACCTCCTTTAATCCGCGCATCAATGCTTCGATCCGCTCGAGCATCGCATTGACGTTATCGGCCAGGCGGTCGAGTTCGTCACCCGTGCCGGCGACCGGCAAGCGCCCGGAAAGGTCTCCGGCCATAATCGTCTGCGCCGTCCCGGTCATGGCGTCGATGCGGCTGAGCACGCGGCGGCTGACGAAGAATCCGCCAAGCAGCCCGAGCACGATGACCAGCGCGAGCGACCATTGACCGGCATTGACGATGATGCCGAACAAGCGTTCGCGTTCGTCGAGATCGCGGCCGACCAAGAGATGAAAGCCACCCGCAAGCTGCACCACCCGCACCAGCGCGTGGTGGTCAGCACCTTCAGGCGATTCTAGGCGGCGGTAACTCGTTTCCAGCCATCCGGGACGATCGAGGATGCCCGGTTCCAACGAACCAACGTTACCGGCGAGTCCTTCCCCGGTCGGCGTCGTGACCAAATACAGGCTCGATCCCGGACGGCGCGACCGCAAATCGACCACCGTCACCAAACGCCGCAGGCCGCCTTGTCCGTATTGCTCCGAGAGACCGCTGACTTCGCCATTAACGGTGGCCGTGATCTGCTCAGTGATCAGCCGGCGCGTGTTGAGGGCAAAGTAACCGAGCAGCGATGCTGCGAACAAAACGAAGATGCCGAGATAAACGAGCGTCAGCTTGAACGCCGTTGTACGGATGAGTTTGCCGAGTGCGGTCACGTTACTTGATCTCGGCTTCAGAGAAATCGTCTTCCCAGAACTCGAGCGATGCTCGCTTAGCGCTCTGCTGGTTGGCGGCCTCGGCGCGGCGCAGCTCGACGCGGCGAATCTTGCCCGAAATCGTTTTGGGCAATTCGGCAAATTCGAGCCGGCGTACCCGTTTGAACGGCGCGAGCGTGGCGCGACAATGCAGGAAGATGGACAATGCAGTCGCCCGATCCGGGGCATGCCCTGGCGTGAGCGCAAGAAATGCCTTCGGCACGGCAAGCCGTATCGGATCGGGCGACGGCACCACTGCGGCCTCGGCCACGGCAGGATGCTGGATCAAGACGCTTTCGAGCTCGAATGGGCTGATCCGGTAATCGGAAGATTTGAAAACGTCGTCGGCGCGGCCGATATAGGTCAGGTAGCCGTCTTCATCGACGGCGGCAACATCGCCGGTGTGATAAACTTCATCAGCAGCCCTTGCCGCTGGATTGCTATCCTGATCCTGATAGCCCTGCATCAATCCGGTCGGCCGCGGCTGCAAAGTGAGGGAGATTTCCCCCTCCTTAACGAGCGCACCGTCCGGACCGCGGAGTGCGACGCGATAGCCTGGCAACGGCCGGCCCATCGAGCCGGCCTTTACTTTTTGGCCCGGTGTATTGCCGACCAAGGCTGTCGTCTCGGTTTGTCCGTAGCCGTCGCGGATGGTGATGCCCCAGGCACTCTTGACCCGCTCAATCACCTCAGGATTGAGCGGTTCGCCGGCGCTGATCAGTTCCTTGATGTGGACCGGCCAGGCGGACAGATCTTCCTGAATCAATATCCGCCACACTGTCGGTGGCGCGCAAAATGTTGTGACGCCACAGCGCACAATCGTATCGAGAAGGCCGCGCGCGTTAAAGCGCCGCTGATTGAAAATAAACACCGCGGCTTGCGCATTCCACGGCGCGAAGAAGCAGCTCCATGCATGTTTGGCCCATCCCGGCGAAGAAATATTGAGATGCAGATCGCCCGGACGAAGCCCGAGCCAGTACATTGTCGACAAATGCCCGACGGGGTAGCTCTGATGACTGTGCAATACGAGTTTTGGCCGCGCCGTCGTTCCGGAGGTGAAATAAAGCAGAAGGGGATCATTCGCGCGCGTCTCACCCTCCGGAGTAAAGCGCGTCGACGCAGCGTAGCCCTTTTCGAATGAAGTCCAGCCCTCCAACTCCTGGCCGACAACAATCCGCGTATAATCGCCCGGCAAGTCGGCGAATTTCGCTGCCGCTTCCGCATTGGCGATGACGTGCCGAACCTGTCCGCGCGCGAAGCGGTCGCTAAGATCGTTGCGCGTCAACAACGTGGTTGCTGGAACGATCACGGCGCCAAGCTTCATCGCGGCCAGCATGCATTCCCAGAGCGGCGCGACATTGCCGAGCATGAGAAGTATGCGATCGCCACGACATACACCGATTTCGCGCAGCGCATTGGCGATCTGGTTTGATCGCTCGCTTAAAGCTGCGAACGACAGCTTGGTTTCGCCGCCGTCCTCATCAACGAGCCACAGTGCCGGCTGTGCGTTATCGTGCGCAATGGTGTCAAAGTAATCGAGTGCCCAATTGAACTGATCAAGTTTGGGCCACTCGAAATTCCGATACGCAGTTGCGTAATCTTCACGATGCTGCAGCAAGAAATCGCGCGCCGAGACGAACGGAGCGGCCGGATTTGAACTTAGATAGTTTGCTTTGTCGCCACCCATTGTAGATCCCCGGTCCTCTTGCCACGCATCGGGTGCATCGCTCAGCGCGCGCCATCGCGAATCATGTAACCGGCGCCGCGTATGGTGTGCAGCAGCGGCTGCGCGAACCCTTTGTCAATCTTAGATCGCAATCGCGAAATGTGCACGTCGATCACGTTGGTCTGCGGATCGAAATGATAATCCCAGACGTTTTCCAATAACATCGTGCGGGTGACGACCTGGCCGGCATGCCGCATCAGATATTCGAGCAAGCGAAACTCGCGCGGCTGCAGTTGCACCTCCTGCCCGGCGCGACTGACTTCGTGCGACAAGCGGTTCAATTCCAGGTCGCCCACGCGGTAAACTGTTTCCTCACCGCGGCTGCCGCGACGGCGCGCCAGCACCTCGACGCGTGCCAACAGCTCCGAAAAGGCATAGGGCTTCGCCAGATAATCGTCGCCGCCACTGCGCAATCCTTTGACTCGATCGTCGACCTGACCGAGCGCAGAGAGGATTAGAACCGGGGTTTCAACGGACTTGTCGCGCAGCGCGCCAATGACAGAAAGGCCGTCGCGCTTCGGCAACATGCGATCGACGATCAGCACGTCGTAGTCGCCGTCAAGCGCAAGCTGCAGGCCGTCTTCGCCGTCGCCGGCATGATCGGCAATATGACCCGCTTCGCGGAACGCCTTCACCAGGTAGTCGGCCGCGTCGCGATCATCCTCAATGATGAGAAGATGCATGGTTCGTTGTGTGTCGCCGCATTTTAAAGATCGGCGCGCAAAAACGCGCGCCGTGATGATAATCCTCCCGCCGCCTGCACAATAGCGAGGGGGTGGCGAGCGGCAACCCGCCACCCCCCTTACCACTCCGCCGCCGGCGGGGGCGACGCATGCCGGCAGGCAGAGGCGGTATAAGCGGGGACGGATCTCGCGATCCGTCCCCAGGGTACGCCCGCCAGCGGGGGCGACGGATGCCGGCGGATGCCCCTTTTACTGAGAGCCCGGTTCGCTCGGACGAGCAGAATCGGACTCCATCATTCATTCGAGCATGACCTAACTTGTAACAACGCTATCATGCTCAGGCGTTGCCAACCGGCAGCGCGACGAATTTAGTGCCCTCGTTCGACTTCACTCTGAACAA
>CATPBC010000481.1 GCA_955652195.1 uncultured Xanthobacteraceae bacterium
CGCGATGCCAAACGCGGTCGGCGCGCTGACCGTCGCATTTCATGAAAATGGCAAGCTCCGCTATGCCGGACGGGTCGGCACCGGTTACACGCATCAGACTGCGCGGGACTTGTGGCGACGCCTGAACGCGCTGCGGATTAATCGTCCACCGCTCGTTTTGCCGAAGGACGAACGGCGCAAGAACGTCATCTGGGTCAAGCCGGAATTGGTCATAGAAACCGAATTCCGCGGTCTTACCCATGACGGGTTGCTGCGGCAGGCCTCCTATAAAGGCTTGCGCGAGGACAAGCCGGCACGCGAAGTGGTGCGCGAGACGCCTGAACCTGCCGATCCGGCGATCACAGGGCGGCGGTCAGCCCACAAACCGGCGAAGGCAGAACCGGCGAAAGCCAAAACGACGCAATCAAAATCATCAACCCCGCGGCGCGCGAACGCGAGCGACCACATCGAAATCGCCGATGTTCATCTGACTCATCCCGACCGGGTGTATTGGGCCGATGTCGGGGTGACCAAAGAAGACTTGGCGAACTATTATGTGAACGTCTGGAAATTGATGGCCCCGCATGTCATCGATCGGCCGCTCGCCATCTTGCGTTGTCCCGACGGCATGACCGGCGAATGTTTTTTTCAGAAGCATATCGCGTCCAACATCAAAGATTCTCCGCTACGCCAGGTCGTGCAATCCAAGGAGCATGACGTGATCGCGGTGAAAAAACTCAGCGATCTTATCGAGTTGGCGCAATTCGGCGCGCTGGAAATTCATGTCCGCGGTTCGCGGTTGGGCCGCTTGGAGCTCTGCGATCGGATCGTATTCGACCTCGACCCCGGCGAAGGCGTCGCTTGGAAGGAAATGATTGCTGCCGCGCAGGAGACCCGCGACCGGCTCAAGGGGCAGAAGCTCAAGAGCTTCGCCAAGCTCTCGGGTGGCAAAGGCATCCACGTGGTGGTGCCGATCACGGGGGCCGATTGGGAGACGACGAAGCGATTCGCCGCGCGCTTGGCCGCGGCAATGACGGCGGATTCGCCGCAGCGATATCTTGCGAAAATGACCAAATCGCTGCGCAAGGGCAAAATCTTCATCGACCATTTCCGCAATTCCCGCGAAGCGACTTCGGTCGCCGCCTATTCAACGCGCGCGCGTGCCGGCGCGCCGATTTCGATTCCGCTCTCGTGGGAAGCGCTGGCGCGCACTACGGCCGGCAATCAATTCACACTGCTTAATGCGAAAAAATACCTCAAAGCCGATCCGTGGGCCGAGATCGGCAAAGTTCGGCAGAAATTGCCGAAATAATTATCGCGATCGAATAAAGCAGCGCGACTTCCGCGATGGGCCAATAACGAACATTCACCGACAGTGCCTTGAGCCGATGAAGGATTAGGCCGCGAGCTATGAATACCGATCTGCCGTCGCCAAAATACTGGGCGTGGAATCCGGGGTTGGAATCACAGTTGCCGCGCCAGTATTTGCCGCTCTCGACAATATTTCGTGCCGAAAACGTTTCCACCAGCGCGGCAAAAGCGTACGAACTGAGTGACTTCTGCGGTCTGCCGGCTGAGGAGCTTGTCGCGTTTCGCGTAGAGCGACTGATTGTTCACGAGTTACTGATTCACGTGACGACGGGCATTGCTGTCCCCGACGGCCGTGATGACGAGGATCTAGGCAGAAACTTCCGTGGGATCGCCGCAGCCATTCTCAATCGGTTTATAGCACCCCATCGTGAGGACCTGGCGCGCGTCTTCGAACAGCTAAAGCACAAGGCTTCTGTCATCATCGAGCGTGAGCTCGTAAATGCCTTAGCCGGACCGAAGGTGCCAGTTGCTGTTGATCAACCAAGCCATTCGCGCTGGCTGTTTGCCTTTAACAAGTCAAGAAAGTTGTCGCCGCAGCCTTCGGACACGGTCGCGGATCAACGGATCGTTTTCACATGGCGGGAAAAATCCGCAAAAACCGACGACCGCTTGAAAGCGCGTTGCTTCGCCGCCCTGCATAGGGTTGCAACAGCAGTCATTAGCCAACACGGTCGACTATTGGGTGACGGCGCGTTGCTCAGAGAACTAGCCGTCACATTGCTATGTAATGATTTTGGCAGCGAGGTTATCGGTGAGGCCATCCTCCCGTTCGTTCAAGAAGCCGTTGCGTGTGAAGGTTATCGATTTTTGCCGCGGCAGGAAAAGCCAGTCGTTATGAATGTCAAGGGCGCGTCGGCGTCGGGCAAAAGCACGATGCGTCCGCTGCAGAAGATGCTAGCCGGAAAGCTCAATCTCCCGTGGGACGACTTCGCGCTGATCAGCCCCGATATTTGGCGAAAATTTCTCTTGGACTATGCAACGCTCGGCACCGCCTACAAATATGCGGGCACGCTGACTGGGCACGAAGTTGAAATCATCGATAGAAAGCTCGACGACCGGATGGCGGATCGGGCTGCCAGAGGAGAAATGCCGCACCTGCTAATCGACCGCTTTCGTTTTGACAGCTTCGTGCCCAATCTCGAAGAGGGATCAAGCCGGTTGCTGACCCGCTTTGGTGATCTTGTCTACATGTTCTTTATGATCACGCCGCCAGAAACGACTGTTGAGCGCGCCTGGACGCGCGGACTGAAGCTCGGCAGGTACAAAGCGGTTGAGGATCTCCTGGCTCATAATGTCGAAGCCTATGCCGGCATGCCTGAGTTGTTCTTCACGTGGGCGCTGATCGCCGGAAAGCGTGTTCACTATGAGTTTCTCGACAACAGCGTCGCGCAAGGTTGCCCACCACGGACAGTGGCATTTGGGTGGAATGGAGAAATGACCATTCTCGACATTAAAAACATGATCGACATCGAGCGTTTCAGGAAAATCAATATTCGGGCGCAGAGCGCCGCTGATGTCTATGCCGACATGGACCTGTCGCCGCAACGCAACGTCGACTTTCTGAAGCGCTGCGCACGTTGGATTCCGGTTATCAATTTTGCCGATTACGAAACTGGCCAAGTCTATGCGCGGCTACAACGCGGAGAATGGCAATGGCGCGACGAGCCGCGTTTCGATAAGGCGCTCGACGATCCTGAGGCAAATGCTGGGTTGTTAGCGGTCGCCCATAACGTCTACGGCTCGACTTTCGGCACTGAACAAAAGCTCACCGATGTGGCGACAGAAAAAATGCACACCTTGGGCGCTTGGGGCGGGGCAGGGTAAGCCGTGTCCCCGCAGTGCC
>CATPBC010000482.1 GCA_955652195.1 uncultured Xanthobacteraceae bacterium
TATTAGAGGGCGTCAACATTCGCTTCCGTTTGCCGTCTATCTCGCGCGCGGCATCGAGCCGGACCACCGAACGCTTCCGTGGCAGGAAGACATCAAAGAAACGCCAGCCCGTCCGGTAAGCGACTCATAGCACGGGCCAGGGTTCGCGTTAGGCAGCGTGCTTTACCGCCATTGCTGGCGGGATTGGGTAAGACACAAATTCACTCACGCTGAACCCTTGGGCGTGTCGAGGCGGCGACCCGGAATCTTCTGTTCAAGCCACTCGCGCTTTCGGGCAACATCGGCCGCCATGGTCGTGGATAACCCCTTAACTATCTCGCCGCGCCTTGGCTCGGGCATGTTGGCTAAGGCCGTCGTCAGCAGCTCCATTGAGGCGGCGGCGCCGCCAAGGGATAAAGAAATCCGAAATCTGAGAGCGAGAGTCGGCGGGCGGGCAAGCCGTTCAATAATATCCTCTCGGATGGCACCATTTTGGCATCGCTTGGCGTTTAACTCCGCGCGGCTATAATGACGCAATGGCCAGCCAGAATGCACCCGCTAACGCCAAGCGACTTCTCAAGGCTCTAATCGATAGGGGGAATCCCGTTGCACCTGAGATTAGGATTAGTCAGGTAGCGGCGGACACGGGATTAAACGAGGGCGAAATCCGTCCCGCGATTAAGTACGCTAAGGCGCAGGGGTGGCTCGAGGACGCCAAATTCGGCCATACCAGGGGCTGGCTTTCCATCAAGCCTAGCGGTAAAGCCGCTGTGAAATCGTAGTGATTAGGCCTCCGCGGGCCGGCGATCGGCGGCGAAGCTTGTGGGGCTTATCTCGTCGTACTCGGGCTGTCGATCATCTGCTTTATGAAATCAATAGCGGCTTCTGGCGTTGGGTGACCGGAGGGCGTGGCAATGTACTCAGCATCGGTGTCGTCGTGATCGCCAGCACCCGGCCGCCGCCCAACCGGCTTCTTGGTCTTGGCCAACCATAGCCCCGACCATTCCTCATACGCGCGGATTCGGAAGCCCTTATAGAGTACGATTTGGTCCATTTCTGTTTCCCGTTGAGCAGCCGCCAAGTTGCTCACGAAAGACGAGGCGCAGCGGATTGCGGCCAATATCGCTAAGTTACCCGAATTACTCCAGCGCGAGGCACAATAATCGCGTCAAGATCAGCGTGGCTGAGGCGTTCGCGTTCTAATAGCTGTCCAGCGACCCGCGCAATGTGCAGCCAGTGCGCTTGCACCAGGTCGCGAGCAACAATCTCGCGCCATCGGATGAAAGCAGTAGCTTGTTCGCCAGAGCCACATACGCGCAAACCTAGTTCTGCGATTGTGTCGTAATCCCATTGGCCGTGCGCCTTTCGCCATGATCGCGGATTGTGACGCTTCTGCGCTATTGGGCCAGCAAAGCAAATCGTTATTGCGCTCTCAACGCGAAGCCGCGCCTCGTCAGAGCCGTCGATATCAAGCTGAAATCCGTGCAGGGGATTGGCGTGAATGATGACATGTCCTGCCGTATCGACTGTCGGAACGATCGTCGCGGACTGCGGTTTGTAGCCCAACAAGTAAGCGATAACCGCGTGACCGGCCTCGTGGTATGCCGTGGCTTCGATCTGAGATTTGCTTCGCTTTGTCATTGGCTGTAAAGGCGCGCGGCCACCGACGAGCCGGCTATGCGCCTTCCAAACGCAGCGGCCATCGCTCGCCGCTCGGCTAGGCTTGTCGCTTCCTATGGATTATGAAAAGTGCGACTGCCCCAAAGCACGCGAGGCCGAATAAGACAGTAGCTTGTCCCCAACCATGCTTCCACCGTGCGAGAGCTTGGCAGCTACAGCGCCGCAAGTGCTGTTATTGCAGCGTGCCGCCGCCTGGTAAATGCGGCCGCAATAGAGGGATCAGCGCTAAGCAACGGGATCAGCGCTAAGCAACGATCCTGGAAACGTACATCGCGTTGAGAGACGATTTGCTCCATCTTTTGGCGCAATTCGCCCAGCTCATCATCACGATCGATGACAGCAAGTAGTTTCACGAAGCTAATCCAGTGATGCGGGGCAAGGGGCTTGTCGGTACGCGCGTCAAGCTCGCTAGCAATCGCATCGATGAAATCCCGGAGCACGGTCATCGGCTAAATTAAATCCAAGGAGGCCCAAATGAACATGAAGGAGCTACTGCTCGGAACTGTAGTAATTGCTGGGTTGTTCAGTTCGGCATACGCCAACGACAAGGAAGTTGTCGGCGACGTGGCAATGGGAGTTTCTGGTGGGACCTTTGCAATCTCACCATCAACATGGAAGCGGCCGCAAAGTATCTCAATGACGAGTTAGAGAAAAGGACGATCACCGCCTCGGTGCTGGCTGACTCCATCAAGGCCGCGGCAGAGGCCGTGAACATCGAGTGAAGCGTCAAAGACGACATCAACTGCAGGAAAGTGCTGGGCATGTATTCAGACGGCGTAATCGTTTCCTTATCCCGACTCTGTCGTTGCGCCTGAAGCATCATGACGTCTCTCCCAGCCCGAAGACGGTGTCGGTCACCCACGCAAAGCCGTCGGTTTTCGCATCACCGGCGGCTTTGCTTTTTTCAGCTCATCGCAAATCAGCCACAAAGGCGAATTGAACTTAGCGGCGTCCCGGGGCGGATTTCAGTGGGAACCTCCGACCTTGGACAATCTCTCCGGTGTTTCAACTTGGCCCCGGCTTCGGTTGGGGCCTTTGTTTTGGGGGAACGCCATAGGGACAATTCCTTTGCGCGGGCGGCAACCTCCAATCTCAAGCTGCAAAAGAAAGCGGCCCCCGCCTCCAGGAGCCGCAAGCTCACCACGTTAATCTTGTCTAGCGCATACGAGTCTTTGTAGTTCCGGGCACAGATCGACTGCATGGCCCCCGCTCTACCGCTGGCGTTTTCGGGTTCTTGACTTTGATCCGATGCGGCGACCGTCCCCAGCGATTCGTTCGACACGAGGCTAAGATGAGACCCGCGCAACAGTTTTGCGAGCAGTGCCTTTCGTTTCTCAATTGGCTCCCGCCGCAAATCGCGCCCGTCCAATTCAAGCAAGTCGAACGCGCAATGCCCGCACTCGCGAGCGCAGGATGTCGCCGGATCAACTCCAAAGACCGCAAGTCCGTTCTCGTCGCAAACGATCCAGATTTTTATTCATCCTTTTTCATCTTTTCCACCTCTTAATGCAATTAAGAAGATCGCACACACACCAGCAGCGAGAACTAGGTCCACGACTAAAGTCTGCATTTTTAAACACCTCCTTTCTGTTTCAGCACGGCCTTATGGCCAGCCAATCTATCGGCTTACACCGCCATGGTAAACCGCAGGGTGCTTCATGTTAGCAACACCGTGGATCGAGTCGCGATTTAAGACCGAGGAGTTGCGGTTGCCGTTGATGAAAAAGAAAAAGGCCACCAACCGGGACGGCCTTTGCA
>CATPBC010000483.1 GCA_955652195.1 uncultured Xanthobacteraceae bacterium
AGACGGTGCCGCTCGACGACGCGCTGGGGCGCGTGCTTGCCGCCGAGCTCAAAGCGTTGCGGACGCAACCGCCGGCCGACCTGTCGGCGATGGACGGTTACGCGGTGCGTGCATCGGATGTCGCGAGTGCACCGGTGCGGCTGCGGGTCATCGGCGAAGTCGCGGCCGGATGGCCGTTCACGGCTACGGTTGGCGCGGGCGAGGCGGCGCGCATTTTCACTGGCGGCGTGATGCCCGCTGGCGCCGACGCCGTCGTTGTCCAAGAGATAACAGAACGCGAGGGCGACACCGTCGCCGTATCGAAGCCGACCGGCAAAGGCCGTCATGTCCGCCCGCAAGGCCTCGACTTCCGGCGCGGCGACGCCCTGTTCGCCAAGGGGCGTCGGTTGACAGAGCGCGATCTCGCGCTGCTCGCCGGGATGAACCATCCATTGGTGCCGGTGCATCGACGGCCCAAAGTGGCGCTGTTTGCCACCGGCGATGAATTGGTGCCGCCCGGCCGAGAGCCAGGGCCTGGCCAAATTGTCTATTCGAACGGCTTTGCGCTGGCCGCGCTGGCGCGCCGGCAAGGCGCGCTCGTCACCGATCTCGGCTTGGTGGCCGACCGGCTCGAACCGACCATCGCCGCCATTCGCCAAGCTCGCGACCTCACGGCGGATATTCTCGTCACCACGGGCGGCGCATCGGTCGGCGAATACGATCTCGTCCACAAAGCCTTTGCCGCCGAAGGCATGGATCTGTCGTTCTGGAAAGTCGCGATGCGGCCCGGCCGCCCGCTGATGCACGGCCGGCTCGGCGGCATGCACGTCCTCGGCCTGCCCGGCAATCCGGTTTCTGCTTACGTTTGTGCCTTTCTGTTTCTGGTGCCGCTGATCCGTCGGATGAGCGGGCGCGATGATCTGACCGTGCCGACCGAATCGGCCGTGCTCGGTTGCGACCTTCCAGCCAATGACGAACGCGCCGATTATCTCCGCGCCACCTTGCAGCAAAGTCCGGATGGCCCCATTGCGACGCCCTTCCCGGTTCAGGACAGTTCCATGATGGCGCCGCTCGCGAAGGCCGATTGTCTCGTTATTCGAGAACCTTATGCATCGGCAGCACGCGCGGGCAGCCGCTGCGCGATCGTTAAGTTCGAGCGTTAAGCAGCGGTTTGGTGCGGCGCGCGAATTCTTCACCTCAAATTAAATGGTTGCGGAACACATATCGAACAGATAGTGTCTGTTCATGATTTGTTTCGACCGCAAGCTGTAGACACCGGCTCTTGCGGCTCAAAAGAGGACGCGCTGATGCTGACCCGCAAGCAAGCCGAGCTGTTGCGCTTTATCCATGAGCGCCTGAAGGAAGCCGGCGTTCCCCCCTCGTTCGACGAAATGAAGGATGCGCTCGACCTGCGGTCGAAGTCCGGCATCCACCGCCTCATCACGGCGCTTGAGGAGCGCGGCTTCATCCGCCGCTTGCCCAACCGGGCGCGCGCCATTGAAGTGATCAAGCTTCCGGAATCGGTCGCCCATGGCATGGGCTCCCAACGTGCGCGGGGATTCACCCCAAGCGTGATCGAGGGCAATCTCGGCCGCGTGCGCACGGCCTCCGAAGACGACAGCGGCCGGCCTGTGGCTGTCCCAGTCATGGGGCGGATTGCCGCCGGCACGCCGGTCGAAGCCATTCAAACCCGCAGCCACACCATCAATATGCCGCCCGATCTCCTGTCCACGGGTGAGCATTTTGCACTCGAGGTGCGCGGGGATTCGATGATCGAAGCCGGCATCCTCGACGGCGATATGGCCCTGATCAAGCGCACCGACGGCGCCGACACCGGCGACATTGTCGTCGCGCTGATCGACGACGAAGAGGCGACGCTCAAGCGCTTCCGCCGGCGCGGCGCTTCGATCGCGCTCGAACCGGCCAATACGACTTACGAGGTTCGCATCCTGCCGCCCAATCGCGTGCGCATTCAGGGTAAGCTCGTCGGTCTGTTCCGACGGTATTGAAACGCGCATCGCCGTTTGCCGGCAGAGCGTCACTGATCAGCTTCGATGTCTTCCTGGCGTGGCGTAGCGTCAGGCACCGGCATGCGCTGTCCCGTCCCCGCGCGGGCGGAATCAGCGGACACGGCGGTTGAAGGATTTTCGCGCGGCGGTGGCGGCACAGCTGGTGACCACGGGCGATCAAAATTATTCGGCCGCGCGGCATCGATCACAAAATCTACGCCGTCTGCGCCTTGTTGGCGGCGCAGCGCCAGTGCGCCGCGCTGACGCCATAGCCCGCGCGAAATGACTTTGGCCCGGCAATCCGCCGGTGGATCGCCGCGGGTGGCGACAACGAGCGCCGCACGCCGGCAGTCTTCCTCATACGCCTCCGGCGCAAGTACGTAGGCCATGAGCGCACCGTCGGCGAGCTTGCCGATGCAGCCGGACGGATCGCAGGCGATCCCCTGCCCCAGGCCTCGATCATGAACATCGCGACCGTCGGCATCAGCCGCCAGCCATTCGCGGGTAGCGAAGCTGTCGCCGCCGATATGATGGAGCGCGAGCCGGCCGTCGGCGCCACGGACTGCGAAGCTACGCCCGTCAGCGGCGATCAACACATCCGGCAGCGGCTTGCACGCCGCCCAGAAGATGGCCAACGCCGCTGGCAAGAAGCCGATCCAGCGCAATGGCGTTTTCAGTAGACCGACGACCAGAAGACCCGCAGTCATCAGCAAGAGCGCCCCATTGCCAAACAGCGTCACGCGGCCGAAGGCGCCGGGCAGGCTTGCAACCCATAGGCCAACCGCGTTCATCCATTCGATGCCGTAGCCCATCTGCCGCCAGAACTCGGCATCCAAACCGAACGGCATGGCGACGATGCCAAGGATTCCCATCGGCATCACCCAAGCCGAGACGACCGGCATGGCAAGGAGATTGGCAAGCACGCCATATGGCGCAATGCGGTGGAAGTGAAAGGCGGCGTACGGCGTCGTTGCCCAACCGGCAAGCAAAGAAGCAATGGTCAAGCCGATGATCTCGTTGACGCCCCACAGCGCGGCCCGCGCGCCGAACGATGTGTCGGCAGCCGCGCGCAGCTTGGGCGCGCCACGCTCATAGCCGGCGATGAGCGCCAGCGTTGCGGCAAACGACATTTGAAAGCTCGGATGCACGATCGATTCCGGTGCGAAGAGCAGCACTATGAGCGCGGCGATGGTGAGCGTGCGCATCGTCAGCGTCGGCCGATCGAGCAACACGCCGCAGAGAACGACGCCGATCATGATGAACGAGCGCTGCGTCGCCACCTGATTGCCGGACAACACCAAGTAAAAGCCGGTGGCCAACAGCGCCGCCAGAGCCGCCCATTTCTTGATGGGAGCGCGATCGGCCAGGCCCGGGATCAGAGCGAAGAAGGCGCGGACGATGAAAAATATGAGGCCGGCAACGACAGCCATGTGATAGCCGGGAAATCGACAGAACGTGGCCGATGCCGGAAATAAACAAGGCGTCATAGACATTGGGTGCGATCGCGTCGCGTTTGCCATTGATCAGCATCGCGGCAATGG
>CATPBC010000484.1 GCA_955652195.1 uncultured Xanthobacteraceae bacterium
CCCATGATATTCCTCCCGGACCATGGCTGGCTCGATCGTACATCATTGCCGACGTCGAACAATTTGCAAGGCGTGGCGCCGCGTTAGCGCCAAATCTGAAATGCGATTAGAGCCGCCAGCATAATGATAACGCCGATTGCTTGAACGGGCGTGATGACTTCGGCTAGCACAACAGCGCTGAGGATGGTCGCAGTCAAAGGCTCGAGATGCATGATGACGGCGGTGCGGAATGCTCCGATCCGTACCGTCGAGAGAAACACAAATAAGATCGCCGCCGTGGTTGCGAGACTAAGCGCGACGAGACACGTCCAGCTCAAGGCCGATTGCGGCATGTTCCAAGCATGTTCGGCGAATGCGGCGGCGATGAATATGGCGGTCGAGGACAACATCGAGTACCAGGTCGTCAGCCGCGCATCGGCGCCGACCAAATAGGCGCGGGTGACCAGCAGCACGGCGGTGCGGCAACAAGCAGCTCCGATCGCGTAAGCGACGCCCGCCAAGGCCAATCCTGCAGGATGCGCATCGATCAACAATGCGAGACCGCAGAACGCAACCGCGGCGCAAAGGATTCCCTTCCAGCGCAGCGGCTCGAGGCCAACAAATGCTGCCGCGAGCCCGGTGAGAAGTGGATAAGTGAAATAAGACAGGATCGCCGTCGGCACGTCGATCGTTTCAATTGCCTTGAACAGGAAGAAAATCAGCCCCGCAAAAATAATCCCGACGATCATTGAGACGATCCGCACCCCTGGACTAACCGACGGCCTGCCGCCGAACCGAAACCAAGTTGCGACGAAGGCGAGGCCGACGAGACTGCGAAACGACAGCATCGACACGACGTCGACCCCGTCTGCCAGCACGACCTTCGCCAGCACGTCGGAGACGCCAAGCGCCGTGCCCGCAACGACACCAGGGGCGAGGCGGTCCATGCGACCGCGAAGCGTGGATGAATTCATGCGCCGCCAGGTGTCACAGGATCACAGGCAGCGGATTATCGGCGAAACAGCGTGCCGGCGCCGAGCTCGGTGAACAATTCGAGCAGCACGGCGTGCGGAACCTTGCCGTCCAGGATGACCACGGCTTCGACTCCGCGCTCGAGGGCATCGATGCAGGTCTCGACCTTGGGAATCATCCCGCCGGAAATCGTACCGTCGGCAATCAACCTGCGCGCCTCATCTGCCGTGAGCTCTTTGATCAATTTTTTCGACTTGTCGAATACGCCGGCAACATCGGTGAGCAGCAAGAGACGTTTAGCTTTCAGCGCGCCGGCAATCGCGCCGGCAAAGGTATCGGCGTTGACATTGTAAGTCCCGCCGTTGGACCCCGCTGCAACCGGGGCCAGAACCGGAATTAGATTTCGGCCGAGAACCTGATCCAGCACCATGGTGTCGACCTTCTCCGGCTCACCGACGAATCCGAGGTCCACGATCTTCTCGATTTCCGAACCAGGATCGATCACAGTGCGCGTGAGCTTTCGCGCCACGACCATATTGCCGTCTTTGCCGCACAGCCCGATCGCCTTGCCGCCCGCCTCGTTGATGTAGCCGACCATTTGCTTGTTGATGGACCCGGCAAGAACCATTTCGACGATTTCGAGCGTTGGCTCGTCGGTGACGCGCAGTCCGGCGGCGTATTGCGATTTGACGCCGACTCTTTTCAGCATGGCCTCGATCTGCGGTCCGCCGCCATGCACTACCACCGGATTGATTGCTGTCTGTTCCAACAGCACGATGTCGCGGGCGAACTCGCGCGCCATGTCCTCCTGACCCATGGCATGACCGCCATATTTCACGACCACGATCGCCTCGTCGTAGCGCTGCATATACGGCAAGGCTTCCGCGAGGATCCGAGCCTGCTGAAAGGGCGTCACGTCCATCGGGAACTCCTTTGCCCAAAAGCGGCCAAGTGCGCGGCTAAGTGCGCGGCCAAGTGCGCGGCTAAGTGCGGCTATTTAGCCGCGGCAGACATCGGGTAGAAAGGGGCAATCGGCCAAGAAGTCACAGGAACGTCAAGACATTCAAGAAGCATGCGGCAAACCTAAAGAGCCGCGTTCGGCTAAAAGCCGCGCGATCGCCGCGCGGAACCGCTCAATGCCCTGACCGTGGCGGGCCGACGTGGCGATGAGCTCGGGAAACGCCGCCGGTCGCTTGGCAATGGCTGTTTTGACGGTGGCGGCGCGCTGCGCAAGCGCGGCCTCGCCAATCTCGTCACATTTGGTGAGAACGACCTGGTGGCTGACGGCGGCCTGGCTCAAGGTGTCGAGGATGGCTTCGTCGGCGGGTTTGAGGCCACGGCGCGAGTCGACCAAGAGATAAACGCGGGCAAGACTGACGCGCCCGTGCAAATATCCTTGCACGAGTCTCGACCACGCCACCGCCTTGCTTTTGCTCGCGGCCGCATAGCCATAGCCCGGCATGTCAACAAGCGTGAGCCGATGCGGGCCGCCGAAGAAGATTAATTGCTGGGTGCGGCCGGGTGTGTTGGACGTGCGGGCCAATGCGTGCCGACCGGTGAGCGCGTTGATCAGCGAGGATTTGCCGACATTGGAGCGGCCGGCGAAGGCAATCTCGGGGCCTGTAGATAAGGGCAGCACCTCCAACGTGCCGGCCGCGGCAACGAACCTCCATTGTCCGGCGAACAAGCGTCGACCGGCTTCGATCTCCGCAGCAGAAGAATCCGGCGAGTGCGTCATTGGGCTCACTGGACCCCGCCCAATCCGCGTGCCACTGGAACCAAAACCGCGGCGTGCCGTTCCTCCACAGGCCCGGGTTGTCTGCGATTTCGATTAGTGCGGGAGGAGGAGATGGACGATTGGTCGAGCATTCGGCTCTGCGATGTGGTGAATCTGATTCTCGGCGGCGTCCTTTTCTTTTCGCCGTGGCTTTTTGATTTGTCCTCGGGCGCCCAGTGGCAGACCGCGTCTACGGTTGGAATCATCATCGCGGTGCTATCGATCGCGGCGCTCGCCGCTTTTGCTGTCTGGGAAGAATGGTTCATCCTGTTTGCCGGGATCGCGCTGATCGTAGCGCCCTGGCTGCTTGGCTTCCAGAACAGCGACGCCATGATTATCGATGTCGTGATCGGCATGGCCGTGGCGGTGCTGGCGGGGTGCGAGGTCTGGCTGACGCGCGATGACAAACCCCAAGTAACGACCAGCGGTTAAGCCAGCGGCCAAGCCAGCGGCCAAGTACTACCAAAAGAAAGGGGGACAGCGCGCGCTTGTCCCCCGTTCCAACCCCCCGCTAGATCATGCCAATCAAGCTAGTTCCTCGGCGTAGTGGATGCGCCAGTCGTTTGACGCCGGGGCATAGGCGAGGTTCTTGGCAAGGCCTTGGTAGCGCACGGCAGCCGCCACAGCCGAAATTCCTATTTGCCCATAGCGCGCGTCGAGCGCTGGCCGAGCGGGGCTGCTGTCGCCGGAAATCCCTTGAGCATCAGCCGTTTGGCTTGTTGTTCTGTCTAGTTCGGCAGTCGCATCCGGCATACCAATAACTCCCGTGCATTGGCCTGTGAATAAGGATGAGTTTTTAGGCGTTGAGTGCGGCGGAATTGGGCGGCAAATCGTGCCTTGCCGTGACATTTCCAATTCCATAAGGCCGGACAATTACCTGCATGACGCTGGTAAACCCTTGCTTAACAGCTCACGAACATAATTAGCTGCGTTCGGCCGGTTCGGTGTGCGACCAGCGCCGCCCCGGTTGTCCACCTCCACCCCCTGCTCACTGCGGCATTCCTGCAACAGGTGGCGCAGACCTTGCTGTCACGGGCCGTTAATGTCTGGCACCGCCGCGACGGTTTGGCTATTGGGGACAGAGGGCGATTGGCCGGCTGTACGGCCGGGCGGAGGGAGATTAAGCCAGCCATGACGATACGTACTATTGCCTTCGTCATTCTTGGTCTTGCGCTCGGCGGCTGCATGCAAGAGACGCTCGAGCCCGCCACGCAAGCCAGCTGGAATGCGCGCGACAAGCAGCTGATGGCCAACCTGCCCTATGCGCAGGCGGCGATTCCGGATTCGTACAAGCGCCACATCGTCGACTACACGCGCAAAGAAGCGCCTGGAAGCATCGTAATCGATAGCGACAACAAGTTTCTCTACTACGTGCTGCCAAAGGGGCAGGCGATCCGCTACGGCATCGCGGTCGGCGAAGAAGCGCAGGCCTGGAGCGGGATCGCCAAGATTGGCCGGCTTGAGCAATGGCCAGCTTGGGTGCCGACGCCCGGCGAGCAGGTTCGGCTTGGCCCGTTGCCGGCTTATGTCACCGGCGGCCCGCACAATCCCATGGGCGCCCGCGGCATGTATCTTTACTCCGGCAACAAGGACACGCTCTATCGCATCCACGGCACCAATCAGCCCGAATATATCGGACAGGCGATCTCCTCCGGCTGCATCCGCATGACCAATGAGGACGCGATCGATCTCTTCAATCGCGTGAAGATCGGCACTATCGTGGTGGTATTGGCGCCGAAGCAGGGCGACGGTCCGTTCAGCCAAATGGCGGCGGCTCCGGAGCCGAAGGCGGGCCGAGCGTACTGATCACAAGAGCAATCCAAACGAGTAGCGGCGCCGGCATCCTCCGGCGCCGTTTGCTTTTCGCTTACCGCCGAACGCAGCTCACGCCGAGCGCCGTCAAGCCTCAGTAAACCGTTCGCGCCGCACCCAATCGAATGTCTTATCAAGGGCACGGGTGAGGCGATCGAACAGTTCGTCGATCTCGGCTGCGCTGATGATAAGCGGCGGGCACAATGTCAGCACGTCGCCAAGTACCGACCGCACAATCAGCCCTTCCTCCTCGGCAAATCGCACCGCGCGCGGACCGACGCCGTTGGCCGGAGCAAATGAGCGCCGGCTTGCTTTGTCAGCCACCAGCTCCACGCCGCCAATGAGGCCCAACCCGCGTGCCTCCCCGACCAGCGGATGAGTATTCAAGGCCGCCAAGCGTGCTTGGAATTGCGGCGCCAGCTCGGCCGTGCGCTCGAAAATTCGGTCGCGCGCGTAGATTTCGATCGCCTTCAGCGCGACTGCGGCAGACACCGGATGTCCGCCATAAGTGAAGCCGTGGCCGAATACGCCGATCTTCTTACTCTCCGCGAGCAGCGCCTGATACATCGCCTCGGGGATCATGACGGCCGCGATCGGCAGGTAGGCGGAGGACAGCGCCTTGGCGATCGAGATCGACTGTGGGACGAAGTTGAGCTTCTGGCAGCCGAAAGCGGTGCCGAGCCGGCCGAAACCGCAGATGACTTCGTCGCTGATCATGAACACATCGTACTTGGCGCACACTGCCATGATCTTTTCGAAATAGCCTTGCGGCGGCACAATCACGCCGCCGGCCCCCATCACCGGTTCGGCGATGAAAGCGGCGACCGTGTCGGGGCCCTCATTAACGATCATTGCATCGAGCTCGGCGGCGAGCCGGGTCGCAAACTCTTCCTCAGTCTCGCCCTCGTTCGCGAACCGGTAGTGATGTGGGCAGCCGGCGTGCAAAAAACCCGGCAGCGGCAAGTCAAAATCGCGGTGATTGGCCGGCAGGCCGGTGAGCGAAGCGGCTGCCACCGTGACACCGTGATAGGCCTTCACCCGGCTGATGATTTTCTTTTTCAGCGGCCGGCCGAGAGCATTATTGAGATACCAGACCAGCTTGATTTGCGTGTCGTTCGCTTCCGAGCCGGAATTGCAGAAGAATACTTTTGAGATCGGAATCGGCGCCATTTCCTTGAGCTTTTCCGCAAGCTCGATTGCCGGATCATGACTTCGGCCGGTGAACAGATGGGCAAACGAGAGCTTGCGCATCTGCTCGGCGGCGACTTCGACAAGCTCCTCGTTGCCGTAGCCGAGTGCCGTACACCAAAGCCCGGCCATGCCTTCGATATAGGGCTTGCCCTCGGTGTCGTAGACGTGAATGCCGTGCGCGCGCTCGATGATGAGCGGCCCACTCTCACGAAAGCTGGCGAGATTCATGTAGGGATGCACCAGCGTTTCGATGTCGCGGGCGGCAAGATTGCTCAGCGGAGGCATGGGATCCTTGCGTGTGGCTTGCGTGCGTTGTTCGTAGCACTACGGTGGGCGTTGACCTCATTGTGGACAGGCAAGGCGCAAGTCACAAGCTCGTCCGAAATCTGTTGAGCGAGGCCTGAGTGCTATGAGGACCAACGAGGGTATTCGGTTATTTTGACTCAGATTTTTTTGCGGCGCGGCTGTTGGTCAGATTTGCCGCCATCGGACGCGGCCGCGGCAGAGGCACTTCATCGGCGCTTATCTCTACGGCACCGGTCTCGTCGGGTGATGGCGCCGTGCTCTCGGCCTGCGCTGGCGGTGGTTCGCGGATCTCCCATTGGCAGAGCCTATAGCCATTGCGTCGTTCGGCGAGATCGAGATGAATGTGCTCCTCATGGTAACCGTCTGAACCAGGCCCCAGCACGGTCGAAAATCGCGCGCAGGCGCTCGCGTGGGTTTTCTCACGCCAGTCCTTTGCGACATTGATGTCGACCAATCTGAACTCCCGGCCATCGGCAAGTCTGAAACCGCGCACGTCGAGCGCGTCGGCGCGGCCATGCTCGCTCAGCGCCGCCGCGCGCACCCGATTTCGGCCGCGGCATTCGTAAGAGTCGAAATTGTCGAGGGCGCGAAGTGGAGGGCCGAAATGGGCAAGTGAGGGCGCGACGTCGTCCCGCATCCATTCCGTGACCTGCTCGGCCATCGCACAGCGCAAGGTGGCGGGCGGGGTAACGGTAACCTTGGTCTGGTCCGGCAGCACGACGGCCTGCAATTGCACCGCGTCCGGCGCGCCGCAATCGCCGGGACCGACCAGGGTGCCGAGCGCCTGGAAGACTGCGATTTTGGCCAGACGCATCTGGCAGGCAGACGGGGGTGTCGGTTCCGGGGCAGCGCCGCCGGCCGCAGAAAAAGACGCATAGGCCTCTTGTGGCGGGGCGAATTGCTCCGGGATGACGAGCGGCGGCGTCCGCGCTGACGAAAATGGATGTGCCGCCCGGCCCCGTGCCGGAGTGGCGGGTTGTGAACCGGTTTGCGCCGCCGCACCAACAGCCGCGCCCACTAGCGCGGCCATACTGAGAGCCATGACCACAGCAAATTTCACGCGGGAAATCTCCGGCGCCATCGAGCCACTATGCAGGAAGATAACGGCCATGGTTAGAACATGGTCCGCGACAGTGGAAGCTATTTTGCAAAATGATGACCTTTCCAGCCGAAGGGGAGTTTGCGTTAGCGAGACATCAGATTAATTTCGGGTCGTGCTCGAGCGCAGCCGGCCGGAACCCGGGGCGGTCCAAGGCGCGGTCCGAGCCCACGGCGATTGGCCGGGGTAAGATCGTGCTCGAAAAAAGGGAGGCAACTAATGCTCGGCTTGATGCAGGACTGGCCGCTTTTATGCCATCGCATCATCGATCACGCAGCAACGAATGCCGGTGATCAGCCCGTCATATCGCGGTCGATTGAAGGGCCGATGCATACAACGAATTACGCCGAAATCAGGCGGCGCGCGCTACGGGTCGCGCAGCGGCTCGAACGCGACGGCGTGCGGCTCGGCGATCGCGTCGCGACGCTCGCCTGGAATAGCTGGCGCCACCTCGAGAGCTGGTACGGCATTCTCGGCATCGGCGCCATTTATCACACCGTCAATCCCCGGCTGTTCACCGATCAGATCGTCTGGATCATCAATCACGCGGAGGACCGCGTGATCATGACCGATGTCACATTTTTGCCGCTGCTCGAGAAGATCGCGGATCAAATTCCCACCATCGAACGCACCATCGTTTATTGCGATTCGGCGCATATGCCACAGACGTCGTTGCGCAATGCCGTGCCCTATGAGGACTGGCTTGCGGAGGCCGATGGCGACTTCGCCTGGAAATCCTTCGACGAAAACACGGCAGCCGGTATGTGTTACACCTCCGGCACCACCGGCGGCCCCAAAGGCGTCGTCTATTCGCATCGCTCCAACGTGCTGCATGCGATGACGGCGTTGCGGCCGGATATGATCGGACTGTCGGGCCGTGACATTGCGATGCCGGTGGTGCCGCTGTTTCATGCCAATGGATGGGCCATAGGCTTTGCCGCGCCGATGGCCGGCGCGGCCTTAGTGTTGCCCGGGCAAAAGCTCGACGGCCCCTCGATCTATCAATTGCTGACCGATTACAAAGTCACCTGCACCGCCGCCGTGCCGACGGTCTGGCTCGGGTTGTTGCAGGACCTGGAAAAGACCGGCGGCAAGCTGCCCAATTTGCGCCGCGTGGTGATCGGCGGCTCCGCTTGTCCGCGCGCCATGATCTCAACCTTCCAAAACGTGTACGGCGTCGAGGTCACCCACGCCTGGGGCATGACCGAAATGAGTCCGCTCGGCACTACCTGCTCGCTCAAAGCCGAATATGCCGCCTTGAAGGGCGACGCGCTTCTGGATGTCTTGCAGAAGCAGGGCCACTCGCCATTCTGTGTCGAGATGAAAATCACCGATGACCAGGGGCGCCGCATACCGTGGGACGGCAAAACCTTCGGCCGCCTGAAAGTCCGGGGTCCCGCCGTTGCCAAGGCTTATTTCAAGGACGATAGCAACATTCTCGACGAAGAAGGATTTTTCGACACCGGCGACGTCGGCACCATCGATCGCTACGGCTATCTGAATATCACCGACCGCTCCAAGGACGTGATCAAGTCCGGTGGCGAATGGATTTCGTCGATCGAGTTGGAGAATCTCGCTGTTGGCCATCCCAAAGTCGCGGAAGCCGCCGTCATCGGGGTGCGGCACCCGAAATGGGATGAGCGGCCTCTGCTGGTCATTGTCCTCAAGCCGGGAGAGAAAGCGAGCAAAGAGGAACTGTTGGCCTTTTTGGAGGGCAAAATCGCCAAGTGGTGGATGCCGGATGACGTCGCTTTCGTGAAAGAAATCCCGCATACCGCAACCGGCAAGATTCTAAAAACGGCGTTGCGCGCCCAGTTCAAGGATTACGTTCTGCCGAGCGCCGCCGCGTAACCCGCCTGCGCCATCTGCGACGCCACACAACGTTTCCTGGCGGCGATTGTTGCAATGCAATATCGCAAATGTGCGATGCGTTCGATGCATGGGAACAATCACTCCCAAATTGGTCAATGGATTTATATCAAATAGTTTCAATGCCTTGCATGAATCACTCTGCTGCATTGACGCCGCATAAATTGCACGCTTCGGCCTAAAGTCTTGCCGTCAATGGTGCGTCGCACAATGACCACAATCCGCTGGTCATAGCGGCACTGGTTCGCGAGCCGCGAACCCAATCACCCCTCCCATCAACAATCGAACAGGATGGTCATGGCTATTGCCAGCCTCAAGAGAACTTTGTTTGCCTCGGCTCTTATCGGCTGCGTCGTCGGAGCCCCATTTGTCGCATCGGCGCAGAGCGGAATTGCCTCGATCTACGCCTATTCCGGGAGCCGCACCGCGAGCGGTGAGCACATGTCGCCTGGCGGGCTTACTGCTGCGCATCGCACGCTGCCGTTCGGCACGATGGTGCGGGTCACCAATCAGAGTAGCGGGCGCTCGGTCGTGGTGCGCATCAACGATCGCGGGCCCTTCATCCGCGGGCGCATCATCGATCTCAGCCCTGCCGCGGCACGGGCGCTGGGTTTTTCCGGCCTTGCCAATGTCTCGGTCGACGTGGTCGGCAGCAGCTAGCGAACCGCTGGCCATTGACACGAAACTTAAACGGGAGGCATGCGCCTCCCGTTTTTGCTTGCACGATTGGATAACGATTATTCCGCCGGCTGCTTGGGCTTCGGCTTGATGAAGGTGCTCTTGAGATTGTCCCAGAGCTCAATCTTCACGCCGTGACGGTGCATGATCGCGCTCTGCTGCAGCACCGACAGCGTGTTGTTCCAGGCCCAATAGATCACCAATCCGGCCGGGAAACTCGCCAGCATGAAGGTAAAGATGAGCGGCATCCAGTTGAAGATGATCTGCTGGGTGGGATCGGGTGGCGTCGGGTTGAGCTTCATCTGGAACCACATGGTCACACCCATGATCGCAGGCCAGGCGCCGAGATGCAGGAAGCTCGAATAGACCGCCGGATCGAACGGAATGAACCCGAACAAATTGAAAATGTTGGTCGGATCGCCGGCGGAGAGGTCGTGAATCCAGCCGTAGAACGGTGCGTGCCGCATTTCGATGGTGATGAACAGCACCTTATAGAGCGAGAAGAATACCGGGATCTGGATCGCGATCGGCAAACACCCGGCGACCGGATTGATCTGCTCTTTTTTGTAGAGCTCCATCATCGCCTGCTGCTGCTTCACCCGGTCATTGCCATAGCGCTCCTTGATCATGGCCATTTGCGGCTGCACCGCCTTCATCTTGGCCATCGATGCGTAAGACTTGTTGGCAAGCGGGAAGAACAGAATCTTCACCAGCACGGTGACGATCAAGATCGCGATGCCGAAATTGCCGACCAGATGGAAGGAAAAGTCCATCGCCAGGAACATCGGCTTGGTGATGAAGTAGAACCAGCCCCAATCGATCAACAGATCGAAATGGTTGAGATGAAGCGCCTCGTTATAGCCGCCGGGCCCGAACGGAAAATTGACGCCGACTACCGAGACCTCCTTGGCGCCGGCGAACAAGCGCGCATTGGCGCTGCCGGTGCCGCCTGGCGCGATGGTTTGCGGCTGCAACAGATAGTCGGTCTGATAGGTCTTCAGCCCGCCCGTTTCACCGGCCGAGAATCGGGCGCGCACCTTGGCATCGGCGTCGGGCAGTAGCGTTGCGGCCCAATATTTATCGGTGATGCCAAGCCAGGCATTGGTGACGTCCCAGGTTTCCGACTTCTTGTCCTCGATTTTTTTATACGTCCATTCCTGCAAGCCCTGGTCACCCAAATCGCCGATCAGGCCTTCGTGCAGAATGTAGTAGCCCTGCACTTGCGGGGTGCCGTGGCGCGAGATCAAAGCATACGGAAACAGCGTCACTGCGTTGGCACCACGGTTCGCCACATCGTCCTTGACGGTGAACAGATAACGGTCGTCAACCGAGATGGTACGGGTGAACACGAGTCCCTGACCATTGTCGTAGGTCAGCGTCACCGGATGGCCGACGCCGAGCGCGCCGGAGCTCTGCTGCTTCCAAATCGTGTCCGGACCCGGCATGGTCGCGTTAGTGCCGGCGGCAGGCACCCAGCCGAATTCGGCATAAAATGCATCCGACGCGCCCGACGGCGAAAACAGCACGATCGGCGGGGATCGCGGATCGATTTCTGTCCGATATTGCGTCAGCGTCAAGTCGTCGATCCTGCCGCCCTTAAGATCGATGCTGCCGCCGAGCCGCGGCGTCTCGATCGCAATCCGCGGCGACGACGCAATCACCGCTTCGCGCGACGTGGCTTGCGCCTGTGTCGATGGGGCCGCGGTCTTCGGCGTTCCAGGCACTTCCGGCGTTACCGGTTGCGGGCCGTTCGGCCGTGCCGGGGTGGGCTGGGCAGCGCCGGGCTGGGCTTGTGATTGCTCTTGCTGCTTGACCTGCGCTTCCTGGCGCTGCCGCTCCACTTGCGGGTAGCCGATGAAATATTGCCAGCCGACGATGACAAGCAGCGACAGCACGACGGCCAGGATGGTGTTCTTGTGGTCGCTCATTCAATGCTCGTATTTGCAATGCTCGTATTTGTCGGTCTGCGGCTTATCGGGCTTTGGCGTTTGCCGCGGCGGCCGGCTGGACGAACCTGCTCTATGTGGGGGCCGGTCGTCCGATGCACCAGTTGCCGCGCCGGCTGCACTGGAAGCATGAACGCGGCGAAGTGCGCCGCTGAGTTCCTTCATCATGTCGCCGAACGGCGCTTTGAGCGCCGCGCGGCGTCCGATCAGGACGTAATCGTGCCCGGCGCAAAGCGCCGCGGGCGGCGCGAGCCGGACGAGCTCGCGCAAGCGGCGCCGCACCCGGTTGCGTTCGACGGCATTGCCGACTTGCTTGGCGACGGTGAAGCCAATTCGGGGCGGTCCGGCCGGCGCCCGCGGCCGTGCCTGCAGCACGAAGGCGTTTGCGTGCGCTCGCGCGCCTTGCCCGGCAGCTTGGGCGACGGCCCGAAAGTCACTCCGGCGTTTCAAGCGCTCCATATCACCGACTTTGAAGTCACCAAGCTTCGCGTGACCGACTCCAGGCGAGTGCTGCAATCCAAATGTTACAATCGATGTGCGACAGAAAAACCAGGCCGCCCGCAGCGGGGTGTCACGCGTGTTGCGTTTAGGCACTTAGCCTCTTGCGCCCCCGTGCACGACGCGAGGCTAAAACCTTGCGGCCGCCCTTGCTCGCCATGCGGCTGCGAAAACCGTGGCGCCGCTTGCGCACCAGTTTGCTCGGCTGATAAGTCCGTTTCACGGGATGTTCTCCGCTGCGCGGCTTGCCGCGGCGATGCGCCGCGATTGGCGCGGCTTATACGGGAGGGCTTCCGGCCCGTCAACGTAACTTCTCCGCCATTTGTGGGCATTTTGGCTGGCGTTCGGAAGCTGCATCGCCGGCGCGATGAAGCTTGGCAAAACTGTGAAGGGGCGATTTAAGGATTGCCCAAACCATGGATGCTACGCTTTGCGGCAAGTGCAAATCACCGGCCCGCCCGGTCGAACCGCATCGGCGCGACGCAGCGGTGAGGAAAATGCCTCAATGACATATTTAGTGGGGGATTTGACGTCGCCACTGGTGCGGCGCATCATTAGCTTGCTGCGCCATTTGGCTAAGCAGCGGACTCGGTCATGACTGAAGACACCGCCGTGCGGCCGGAACAACTCCGGACGCCGCGCTTCGGGCTTTCGGCGAAACTCCTCGTCCTCACGATTTTGTTCGTGATGATCGCGGAAGTGCTGATCTATGTGCCATCGGTTGCCAATTTCCGCGTTGTTTGGCTGAGGGATCGCCTGGCCACAGCGTACACCGCCGCGCTGGTTCTTGACGCGGCGCCAAACGGGGTGGTTTCCGATACCCTCGCCAAGCGCATTCTCGACTCGATCGGCGCGCGTGCGGTCGCCATGAAGATGGGCTCCCGCCATCGCATGATCGCGGTCGATGACATGCCGCCGGCAGTCGCCGCTACTTATGACATGCGCACCGTCTATGCGTTCGACGCGGTGGTTGATGCCTTCACCACCATGCTCAACAGCAAAAAGGAAGTGGTGCGCGTCATGGGCCCCGCGCCCGGCGGCGAATATATCGAACTCGTCATGGACGAGCAGCCGCTGCGGCGGGCGATGCTGCGTTATTCGGTCGATATTCTGCTGCTGTCGCTTCTAATCTCCGCCATTACCGCGGCGTTGGTTTATCTGGCGCTCCACTACATGTTTGTGCGGCCGATGCGTCGCGTCACCGCGAACATGATTGCGTTCCGCGCCGATCCGGAAAACAGCGACCGTGTAATCGCCTCGTCGGGCCGGCTTGACGAGATCGGCACTGCCGAGCGCGAACTTGCCACTATGCAGACCGAACTCGCCTCGATGCTGCATCAAAAAAACCGGCTCGCCGGGCTCGGGCTTGCGGTGTCGAAAATCAATCACGACCTACGCAACTTGCTCGCCTCGGCGCAGCTATTCTCCGACCGGCTTGCCAAGATTCCCGATCCCGGCGTGCAGCGTTTTGCGCCGAAGCTGATGCACGCCTTGGAACGGGCGATCGCCTTTTGCCAGTCCACTTTGTCCTACGGCCGCTTGCAGGAAGCGCCGCCGGACCGCCAACCGATTCTGCTCGAACCGCTGGTCGAGGAAGTGCACGAGAATTTGGGCCTCGGTGCCGACGCACCGATCCGCTGGATCAGCGCAGTCGAGCGCGGCCTCGTCGTGGAGGCCGATTACGATCAGTTGTTCCGCATCCTGCTTAATCTCGCTCGCAATGCCGTGCAGGCCATGGAAAGCCAGGCCACCGAAGGCCGTACCGACCGCGATCCAGGGCGGGACCAGATCCGTATCACCGGCCGCCGCGAAGGCGCGGTGGTCGTGATTGAGGTTTCCGACACCGGCCCCGGTTTTTCCGAACAGGCGCGCGCGCATCTGTTCGAAGCATTCCAGGGTTCGACCCGCACCGGCGGCACCGGGCTCGGGCTTGCGATCGCCGCCGAGCTGGTGCGCGCGCATGGCGGCGAAATCCGTCTGGTCGAGGGCACCATCGGCGCGACGTTCAGTTTGACCATCCCGGATCGCGCCGTGGAGCTTGCCGCCCATCGCGGCGCACGTGCCCATGGTTAGATATTTCTTGTTGGTCCTTGGGAGCTGATTTTGCCGCCGCGTCGCCGCGCGATTGCGGCCGCGTCCTGCCTTGCCATCGACCGTCGGACCCTATAGCTACGACGCGCCGCGCCCGTAGCTCAGCTGGATAGAGCACCAGACTACGAATCTGGGGGTCAGGAGTTCGAATCTCTTCGGGCGCGCCAGTTTAATTTACCAATCAATCCAACCTTGCGCGCCGTTCGCTCAGGTGCGGCGCAGTGCCAGGCAAATGTACACGCACACGCAAATGTACACGCAAATGTACACGCAAATGTAAATGTGGGACTGGCTGATTATTGCACGCGGCCGAGCGCGGGGAGGCGGCGCTTGGCACCGGGAACCTGCCATGATAGCCTTTTTTATCGCTCAATAGCTTGAGCCATCGAGAGTTCTAGCCGGCCGGTCGCACGGCGAAGGCGGGCGCCGGTCCCGCCCTCGGGGATGAAAGAAAGGGATACGCCATGGCGGATAAATCCAGTGCTTCCATGAACTCTGCTGCAGAAGCCGTTGCGTCGACATCCGCCGACGTGCCCGAGCAGCGCGATCAGGTCGCCGCCAAATTGGTCGACAGGTTTGCCATCTGGTCCGGCGTCGCCGGGCTCGTGCCGATACCGGTCGTTGACGTGCTCGCGGTCGGCGGACTGCAACTGCAGATGCTGCGCCGGCTGTCGCAAATTTACGGCGTGGATTTCTCCGAGAACCGCGGTAAGGCGCTCATCGCTGCCTTGGCCGGTTGTATGATTCCGGCGACCAGTGGCATGGGCGCGGCAAGCGCGCTCAAAGCGGTTCCGGTTATCAACATTCTGGCTGCCGGATTCATTATGCCGGTGCTCTCGGCCGGCGCGACCTATGCCATTGGCAAGGCCTTCGTCCAGCACTTTGAATCGGGCGGCACGCTGCTCGATTTTAATCCGCCGGACTATCGCGATTTCGTCAAAGCACAAAAAGAAATGTGGGAGTCACGGACGCGCGGGCGCAGCACGGGCTCAACCACGGCGACGTCCTCTCCTTAATCTCCGGTCTGTGAAGGGTTAGGAGTCGTTTAGCGAAGCTAGGGGCGCTATCAGATCGGCCAAGTGTAGGCCAGGTGTAAAGGCCAGCTGTAAAGGCCGGGTGCCAACCCTGGCGTCCGATGGCGCGCCGACACTATCGTGCTGCAGGAATGGCGCTCAGCGCTGGCAGCAAAACGCATCGCACTGAACGCACGGTGGTAAACAATTTTCGGAAGATTTGGTCCAGTAAATCGGCCTGGTAAAAGCGTGGCAGTCAATTCGTGGCAGTCAAATGATGGCAGCAGCCATTCTCGCCTACATAGTCGCGTGCCTGTTTACGGGATTTTGCGGCGCGCATCGTCGGATGGGTTTTTGGGGCACGTTCTTCCTCGCGGTTTTCACGACTCCGTTGCTGGTGTTGCCGGTGCTTTTCATAACCGGCCCATCCCGTCGTTTTGAATGGCACCCTCGCGAATAGCTCGGCCTGGTCAGCGCCGAGGGGCCGACGCGCCGCTGATTCCGATTAAATCACCAGTGCCCGTAGCAACGTAGACGGACGAGCGCACAGTCATGTCCTTCCTTCAGCTCGTTCGGCGCGAAATGCACGGCTCGATGCCGAAGCTGTTATTCATGTCCAGCGTCGGCGGCATCAGCAACGCCTCGATTCTCGCGGCCATCAATACTGGTGTGCAAGACACCAGCAGTGGCCATCCGCCTGGACTGTGGGCGGCCTCGCTGTTCTTGTTCGCGTTGGTTCTCTTCATGAGAGCGCAGCAATTCGTCACCATCACCGCCACCGCCGAGATCGAGGCGATCATCCATAAGCTGCGCGTGCGGCTTATGGATCTGATCAGGCGCTCGGAACTGCTGGAGATCGACAAGATCGGCCGCTCGCGCATTGTCGCCGCCGTTACCAGCGACACCGCGGTCTTGACGCAGGCCAGCAACATGCTGTGCTTCACCGTGCAGGGCGCGGTGCTGATTTTGTTCGTTGGGTTTTACGTAGCCTATTTGTCGATCGTGGCATTTCTGCTGACGGTCGTGATCGTGTCCGGTGCGGCGACCATCTTCCACTACAAAAACCGGCGGCTCAGCGAGCAGAAGGGCGAGTCGGCGGCATGGGAACGCCGCCTATTTGATCGGCTGACCGATTTCCTCGACGGATTCAAGGAAGTGCGGCTCAATGCCGCGCGGAGCGACGATCTGATCAACGATGCTATGGAGGTCTCGAAGACCGCGGCCAATATCAAGATTCGCACGCAGGCCGAGACCTTCAAGATGATCGTGACGTCGCAAATCTCGATGTACGTCCTGCTCGGCGCGGTGGTGTTTGTGGCCCCCAATCTGAGCGATACGCTCGGCGGTGCATCGATCGCGAAGACGACGACGGCGCTGCTGTTCGTGGTCGGCGCCTGTTTCGGGCTCGTGCAATCGATCCCGATACTGCTTAATGCCAATGCCTCGGCGGATCGGATCGCTCGGCTGGAGCAGGCGCTGCAAAGCACGCTCGTCATGGACGAGCGGCGCCCGATTACCGCCCCGAAGCGCTTCGAGCGCATCGAGGTGCGCAACATCGAATTCCGCTACACCGACAAGTTTTCCGATACTGTTTTCAAGATCGGGCCGATCGACTTCACCCTGCAGTCCGGCGAGCTTGTTTTCATTACTGGCGGCAACGGCTCCGGCAAGTCCACGTTCCTTCGCGTGCTCTCGGGGCTTTATCCGCCGGATTCCGGTGAGATCCTGCTCGACGGCGGACCGGTGACCGATGCCAACCGTGACGAATATCGCGGATTAATGTCGGCGATTTTCTTCGATTATCACTTGTTCCAGCGGCTGTATGGCATACCGGACGCCGATCCTGTCGAAGTCGGGCGGCTGCTGACGCAGTTCCGCCTCGCCGACAAGACCTCGCTTAGCAACGGCGAGTTTCGTACCCTCGATTTGTCCGGCGGTCAGCGCCGGCGGCTGGCACTGATCGTTAGCCTTCTGGAAAAGCGGCCGATCATGCTGCTCGACGAGTGGACCGCCGAGCAAGATCCTGAATTCCGCCGCAAATTCTACGACGAGCTGCTGCCGGAATTGATGCAAGCCGGTGCCACTATCGTCGTCATCACCCATGACGATCGCTACCTCGACGAGCTGCACCTGCCCGCGCGCCGCATCAAGATGGACGAGGGCCGTATTGTCGAGCAGCGTTCAATGGGTGAATGATAGGGTCCGGGCGGAGCAGGGTGATGGCAAGTTATCCGCAATCGATCGATGACCTGGCGCCACCGCCGAAGCGGGGATGGGGCCGATATCTCGTGCGGCATCTGCCGGGCCTGGCGTTCGTCGTCCTGGTCGGATTGCTGATTGTGGTCGTGCTCTGGCCTTACGTCGTCATCACGGTTGTGAGCGGCAATGTCGGCGTGCTGTGGAAGCGCTTCAACGGGCTCGATCTGTACTGCTGGTGCTGGGTCGGGCGCGGCACCGTGCTTGACCCGCGCGAATTGCGCGAAGAAGGTCTCCACATCATTTGGCCGTGGGACAAGCTCTACCTCTATAATTTGCGGCTGCAGTCCACGCAGCAGACCTACAATGCGATTTCAAAGGACGGCGTGAACGTCAAAGCGCAGATCGGCGTGCGCTATCAGTTGTTGCACAATTCCGTGGCGGTTCTGCATAAGTTCATCGGACCGGATTACCTGACCTCGGTCGTCAATCCGGAAATCGGCAGCCAGGC
>CATPBC010000485.1 GCA_955652195.1 uncultured Xanthobacteraceae bacterium
AGATGACGTCGCCACCTTGTTAGATGGGAAGTTTGGCGAGTGGCGGGCGCCCTCAGTCAGCTGTTACCGCGTGAGACGTCGTCAAGAGGTGCTTCGTGCGCCGTTATCGTTATTGCATATCCGAAGCAGCCTGGCGATGCCGGTTAAGATAAAACCGCCGGCGCCTCGATATCCGGCCGTGCCGAGCGCGGGTTTGTCGCTTCTCAAGAATGAATCTCCACTCGCCCAACTCGTCGCTCATGATGTCTGCGGTTCTTAAGGCTGCCACAGCGACCCGGTCGTAATTCATTGGTGTGGAGTGAATAATCCGCCGCAATTTTGTCAAAGCAGTTACCATGACCGCGGACCGCTCGGCGAAAAGAACAAGCTCGGCGGCAGCTCTTATTCCATTGAAAGCGGATGCTATCGCGGGCAACACAAAAAACAGAAGCGCGGCGATCGGGGTCCATGAGAGGCGAATGCTTCCGAAGGAATAGACCGAAATGCCGTATAGACCTGCGACGACAATAGTCAAACCGAGCGCAACCCTTGCGGCGGTGGATAAGCGCCACTCCAATGCGCCGAGCTGACGAAAGTTCGCGCGATGATAGTTCAGCTGTTCCGTAATTTCCGTGTCGGCAAGTTGCCTTGCAAAGCGTGCGATGTCGTTTGCGTGAATTGTACCATGCGGAGGGTCGAGAGCCCTTTCGTAGCGGCGTACATACCACTCGACCCAGGAATCGCGCCGACGTTGGAATGGCGAGGATCCTTGATGTAGACTAAGCCCCATCGGATGCAGGAATCGTAGGCATCTCAATCTCTCCGAAATCACTCGGTAGTCCAACCAACGCTGCTTCCAGCGCTGTCTCGAGTCGAGGAGAACCAGGCCGTTTATCAATACCTGCGCAATTAGCGAAGCGGGGACAATGCGGGGCAAAACAAAGAACGCCAAGGCGGAAAAAAAAGCGGGTATAATAGTCAATAAGAATTGGCTAGTGATGCTTGAACGATAAAGTCGTCCATAGTAGCTCGCAAGATCGTCGATTCGTTCTAAATCGCGCAACAACTCAGTGTATGGTGGCCGTGCGAGATCGTGAGAGGGAGGGTTTGTTGAAGGCATCAATCGATTAAATGTATTTGGGCGAGCGGCGATCGTGCTCGCCCTTGTTCTTTCGACACGGAAAAGCTTGAGAAGAAGCGGGTACTCAAATCTAATATGCCGGTAATTGTTTCCTTCCTCGAGCAAGTCGATGAGACTTTGACGTGCGCTTTGTCCAGGCGGAGGCGATAGGATTTGCGATACCAAGTGTTCCAAATTTGCATCGAGCGGCTTGCGCGGCAGGTCGATTGCGATCGGGTTCTGTAATTCTTCATCATTGGGAGCGGTGAGCAGCGTCGGTTGTGCGGGTACATTTGGGTCGAATACGATGACTGGAATCCTCCGGGAAATCGCCGATTGCACCACGTCGCCAGTACCAGCTCGCCCGCTTGCCCGTTTTCCATCCCAAAGTGCAACGAGAAGATCAATATTGGTCAAAATGATTTCGTTGGCGCGTTCATAGCTGCGCGCACCTTCGATCCGCTCGCCGGGCAAAACGAACTTGGCATCCGCGCTTTCAAGGATCGAGCGCGCCGCGCTCGCGGCAGCCGGCGAGGAAAAATCCTGCTGATAATCATCGAATGGGAAAGGCAATACGCAAACGACTGCACTTCCCGCAGTTCTAGCCGCTCGCGCGCCGAGGAGATCAGCTCCCTCAGCTGCCATACAGACGGTCCGCACTACCGGCGCCGTGTTGGAAAAGAACGGGGCTTCCTGCAGAGCGGTCTGGAGAGCGTGGGATAGGTTTGCAAATAAGGTGTTGAGCGTCGCCACGATGATTGGCGTATTCGGATTTGCTCCGTCGAGGTCTCGATGGCCAGTGATCCCGATAGCCAAAACTGCGCGCGGTATGAGCTCCATCGACCGCTCGGGCTTCCGAGCCTCAGGCATGATGCGCCATCCGTGGATCAAGCCCACCTGGGCGCGCAAGGTGTTCGCGCGTGATCTGGCGCTCAGCGGCCCGCACACCGAGCTCATATATCCCAGGGATGTTCTCGGGGACGTCCATCAGCTGATATCTTGAAAGGGTTCGCTCGTCTATCGTTACGCCCAATTCATCAGCCAGCCAGGCTTTGTCGAGCCGAATGTCGTAGCGCAGAAAACGAAACAGGGGCTGGCCTCGCGGAGCGGGAATGCTTGCGACATCGCTGAGCTCACTGTTGATCGGCCAGGCGGTGGGAGTATCGCCTAGCCACGACATCAACGTGAGCACGAGCTGAGCCGATTCGGTTATTTGTGCGCTAAGGGCCCGTATTGCTATTCCGATCGGCCGAATCCAAGCCAACTCGTGCAAGCTGACGCGCGGACGAAACCCCCCTGTGCCTATCGATACAATGGTCAAGTTCTCGGGACCCAGCGACCATGATAGACCGTATTGTGGAAGCGCAGCATAAAGGAAAAGTTGAAGCGACGGATTATTGTGAGGCGTCAGCCCGCCGTCAACAAATAAGCCGGGCGGTTCATGCGCAATAATCTCGATCAATTCCGGGTCGAAATAATGCGGTGCAGCTGCGCTGGCGCGAATAAGATTAGTCAACCTGTAGTGTCGATTACC
>CATPBC010000486.1 GCA_955652195.1 uncultured Xanthobacteraceae bacterium
AGTTATGTTTGCGCGAATATGCATGATTCCGCGCATTAAGGTCGGCGATGAGGTAATTGCCGCGATAGGAGTTGGCGGCGCTCCCGGCGGCGATTTGGATGAAGCTTGCGCCAAGGCTGGGTTGGAAAAAATTAGCGCCCGCGTCAAATAATCGCTAGCTTCGTTATCTGGTGATTTTTTGACACCGTAATTGGCGGCCTCATTCCGCCTCGGATTCCGGCACCGGCACGTTGAAACCATTCAGCGTGATCGAAACCAGACAATACAAGCCGACCAGGAAGATCAATTCGGCGGCGCCGTGCTGCCCAAACGCTTGCACAGCCTGCCGATAATTCAGCTCGGGCAATGTGCCGTGGTGAAGGAGCGACGAAGCAACATCGTAGGCGACCGCTTCGTCATGCGTAAGATCGCTCGGCCGCTGGCCGGCGACGATGGTGGCAAGCTTGTCGTCAGAAAGTCCGCGGCGCTCGGCTGCAATGACGTGAGCGTAGAGTTCATAGGAGGAGTGAAATGTTGCGCCGGTGAGCAGGATCGCCACCTCCCGCACCGTGCGTGGCAAGGAAGGGGAGACCGAAAGCGCCAAGGTCAGATCCCAGATCGGTTTGCCGATCTTCGGCTCATGCAGCCAAGGATTCCACGGCCCCATCAGCGCGCCGTTGTCGGCGATTGTTTTGAAGCCCTGGAAGTATTTTTCGATGCCGGCCCGCATGTCAGCATAGACCGGACGCTGTTCGGCGCTAAGGTCGGCGGGGGCGATCAAAGGCAAGCGCATGAATTGCTCCTTTTTTGTTGAAGGGTGCAGCAATCGTCCTTTTAATCACCAGACATGTTAATCACGCGACATAAAGCCGTCGCTGAGCGTTTGCATGAAGCTGACCAGGTTGTTTTCTTCCGCGTCCGTCAAACCAAGCTTGCCGACCTTGGTCGTGTTTAAATTGTCATTCGTTTCCGGCGCCGGCCAGCACGCCGTGCCTTCGCCCGTGCTGCCCGGCTGGCAGCGCGGAAGCACGTCCCGCGTATTGTAGAAATGAACGATCGATTTCAGGCTCGTGAAGTATCCGTTATGTCCGTAAGCCTTCACGAAGTCCGCAGCCGGCCGCTTGTCGACGTCGCGCAGCGTCGGCACCTGAAAGCGTCCCTGGTTTTGCGGCGCGAGCTTGACCCATCGTGCATCGACGGCTGAGGGGTGGCTAAGTGTAAGGCCGTTGGCGATGAAGTTGCCGACACCGCCGTCAACAAATGACTGGCCTTGCGGATTGGCGGCATAGCCGAGCGCGTCGGGTTTATTTTCAACATAGTAAGGCAGCCGAGGATTGGCGGGAACGCCGATATTGCTGGCGGTGAAATCGGTGAATAGCGGATCTTCACCCGGGCCGCCGTCGCGGTGGCATTCATTGCAGCGCGCCTTGCCACGAAACAGGTCGTAGCCGGCTTGCTCCGCGGCGGTGAACTGCGCTTTGCCGGCAAGCACCGCGTCATATTTTGAGGTAAAGGGCGTCTCCTCTGCCGAGGTTTCATATCCGGCGATCGACTGCGCCATCTGATCGAATGTAGCAGCGGCCCGGCCGCGGTCCGCTGGCGTGAGATGAACCGGCGTCGGATCGCTGGCGGGCGGCGGCCCGGGACGGGCGCAAACTTGCTCGACATCATTCGGCCAGGCGATGGCAAAGGCCTGTGAACCCCAGACGCTTTCAAACAGTGTGCGGTATGGCCGCTGCGAAGCGCGGTAGACCGCGCAAGCAATGTCGGGCAGACCCATCTCTACAGGGTTGGTGGGTGGACCTTGGGCCTGCTCGGCCGCCGGATTGCCCAGCCGCCGGCCGGTTGCGCGCATGTCCCAGAAGTTGCCGCCGACTAAATCACCTTGACCGGGATTATAGTGCAGCACCGGTGAGAGCGGCGCATAGGCGTGTGTTTGCGGCTTGCGTTGGCTGTAGCGCGTGCGCACAGAGCCGGGATATGCACCAGTTGTGCGGTTAAGCTCCGATATGGGGCCGGTGAAGCCGGTCTCTGGCATGTGGCAAAAAGCGCAAGCTTCATTGCGATTCACCGAGAGATCTTTGTCGTACATCATGGCCTTACCGAGCAGCTCGACCTGCTGAACCTGATTGTCCGGCGGCGCCGCTAGGCGGCTGAGCGTCGCCTCTTCTATCTTGTCGATCTCGGATTCGACCCGCGCGATCTCTCTCAATACCTCCGGCGTGAGCGTTGCACTGGTCGGTTCTTGCGCGCGCGCGACCGCGGCATTGCCGCTTGCTGCGTTTGGGTCGCGAGGCTGCGCCGCGATCGTCGCCGCACTGCTCGCCGTGACGGCGGCCACGATTGCGAGTTTCCAAGTCTTGAGTTTCCGTGTGTTGATCATGGCTTTTAGTTTCCTGCTTAGAGAATGGCAAAGAGCGGTGTGCCCGCGTCCCTTCAACCGTGCGCCGCGGCATATTCCTCTAGGGATCGCCTCAGATCGGCGAAATCTTGGTGGATCTGCTCAAGCACGAAGCCGAGCGCAAATAGGCGCTCCGCCTCGTCGTTTGACAGAGGATGTGTCACGCCCTCCTTGCGCAGTAAAACGATCTCTGAGGTGTAGGTTTCAAGCGCCGCTTCCACCACAACAAGCGTCGGCGGAGAGCGGTGCTGTACGAGCGCAGTTCCGCTTTTGCGTAAAAAATCGCTTGCGTCCGCGGCCAGCCGCGTGAGCAGCGGACGAAGGCGCTGCGCGATAACATCCGGAAGCGGTCTGTTCGCTGCTCGCCCGACCATAACGAGGTCGTGGCGGAGCCGCAGCAAAATCCGTGACAGCACGGCCGGGTCTGGCTCGGTCACGACACTGACCAGGCGCTCGCGTTTGGCCTCGCCCGCGAGTGCGTGAAAATCGGCAACTGCGCCGCCAATACCGTCCTGAATGCGCCTGATCTCGTCGTTGTCGAGATTTTCTGTGAAGCCTGCCAGCAGCTTCGGCAACGCGTCGGCGAGCTGACCGAGTATACGAGCGGCGGCATCGACCCCGAGGCCATGCGCCCGCTCGGGAAACACCAAGAGTGACACAACCACCGCGATTGCGCCGCCCAGCGCAACCTCGAAGGTGCGATAAATCGCCGACTCGACCGGCCCCTCGCCAAGCTGGCCGGAAATCAAAAGGACCAGCACCGCGGAAAATGGCGCGACGCGAAAGCTCGGATTGAACGCGGCCGCGAGCGCCAACGGCGCGATAGTAAGCGCAAGAATACCGCCCAGCGCGATCGGCGTCGCATGCGGAAGCAGGAGGCCAATGATACCCGCATAGACCGCTCCGCCGACGGTTCCGATGATGTATTCGAGCGTGGCGCGCAGCGACCCGCCAACACTCATCTGACTGACGACCACGGCGGTGAGCACCACCCACAATCCGTTCAAAGGAATGGAGGTGAGCTGCGCAATCGCGAAAGCCAATAAGCCGGCGACTGTCGTCCGCAGGCAAAAGCGCAGTTTGGCGCGGTGAGCGCTCAGCTTGGCCCAGGCTTTTTTCCAATTGAGCGGCTTGTTCATGCGGAGTTGCGCATTGTTGTTGCCACTCCACGGTTACTGGCGCTTACTTCGAGCAATCGCTCCAGCAGCAAATTACAGTTTAGCGGCGGCGATTAACGCCGGGAACCGGGTCAATGCGGACTGCCCAGCGGAACTCGATTGCGATGTTTCCCTTCGGTAAAGCCCGTTTCATTCAGGCCGCGCCAGAATTCAGCTAG
>CATPBC010000487.1 GCA_955652195.1 uncultured Xanthobacteraceae bacterium
CCCAGTTTGGCAAAAGCTCCTGCATCGTGTTTTTCGGAAGTCGCGGCGTATAGCGATGTCCATTTATCGACGATCGCCTGCAGGCCGGGAGCATCGTTGAAATCCACATCCGGACCCGGCACTTCGAAGTTAAGGTAGTCGCCGTGACAGAACACTTCGCTCTCGCCGGTCTCCGCCAGGATGATGAACTCGTGTGAGAGATTGCCGCCGATCGGTCCACTTTCGGCAACCATGGGTATCGACCGCAAGCCCATGCGCGCGAAGCTGCGCAGATAAGCGACAAACATGCGGTTGTAGGCGTGCTTGGCGCCGGCGAAGTCGAGATCGAAAGAGTAAGCATCCTTCATCAGAAATTCGCGCCCGCGTATCAACCCAAAGCGCGGCCGGACTTCGTCGCGGAATTTCCATTGGATGTGATAGAGATTGAGCGGCAAGTCTTTGTACGAGCGCACATAACTGCGGAATATCTCGGTGATCATTTCCTCGTTAGTCGGGCCATAGAGCATTTCGCGTTCATGGCGGTCACGGATGCGCAGCATCTCCTTGCCGTAGGCTTCGTAGCGCCCGCTCTCACGCCAAAGCTCAGCCGACTGGATGGTCGGCATCAACAGCTCGATCGCGCCGGAGCGGTCCTGCTCCTCGCGCACGATCGCGCAGATTTTTTGTAGCGCCCGAAAGCCAAGCGGCAGGAACGCGTAAATGCCGGCCGCCTCCTGACGTATCATGCCGGCACGGAGCATGAGCCGATGCGAAGCGATTTCCGCTTCTTTCGGCGTCTCACGTAAAATGGGCAGGAAATAACGGGACAGGCGCAAAGGGCGTTCCTATGAATTCTCGCTGCAATGGTGTGGCGCCACGCAGTCAAGCCGCAAGCGCACTGAAAATACAAGAGTTCCGCCCCACCCGACCTTATTCTCTTGGGCTCCGCCCCGTTCAGATGACAAGCGCTCCAAGATCAATTAGGAATGATCGCGGGCCTCGATTGCGAATAATTGCGCTCGGGACCGGCAGTCTGGTCCAAGTCTCGGGAGAATGACCCGCGACCGCAAAGTGTCGCCAGCCGCGCGTGTACTTGTAAGAATAAGCGTGCTGTCGGGTCGAAAGAGAATTTCTATGGCAGGGCGGTGGCCCTGCTTTTTCTTTGTGGGGGGCTCTATTTCAGAAACCAACCCAAATAGCAGGATATCACGATAACCCGCTGATTAACGTAGCTTATTGAATACCGCCATCAGGCCTTCGATGCTGACCCAATGCTGTGCATAAACGACGTAGGCGATCCCATAGATCGCGATGGCGACCAGCGTTGTCCAAAGTAATTTCCAGCCGATCCTCGCTTTGGTCGGCGCGCCGGGATCGGTGCCGGCGACCATTTCCCGACCTTCGTGCTGGCTGCGGATACCCCACGGCAGAACTGCGAACAGCACCACCCACCAGATCAAAAAGAAGATGGCTAGCGCCGTAGCGACCGGCATTTCAGGCCTGTTCGAGTTCGATCAACGTGCCGGCAAAATCCTTCGGATGCAGGAACAGCACCGGCTTGCCATGGGCGCCGATTTTCGGTTCGCCATCGCCCAGCACCCGTGCCCCGGCCGATTTGAGCGCATCGCGCGCGGTGCGAATGTCGCCGACCTCGTAGCAGATATGATGAACGCCGCCATCCGGATTGCGGTCGAGAAATTTGGCGATCGGCGAGTCCGGCCCGAGCGGCTCCAGCAGTTCGATCTTGGCATTGGGCAATGTGACGAATACCGTGGTCACACCATGATCGGGTTGCGGCACGGCAGCCGAAACCTCGGCACCCAGCAAATCGCGATAGATCGATGCAGCCTTGCCGAGGTCGCGCACGGCAATGGCAACGTGATTAAGCCTGCCGATCAAGCGCCTGCCTCCTGCGCCCCGCATTCTGCGCGGTGTCCGGCAATGCTATACGACAAGTACGTGCACATGGCAGATCGGCTTTTTGCCCCAACGCTCGGCGATCGCAGCGCGCACAGCCCGCCGCAGGCTTTCGGCCACGTCATCGGGGTCGCGCCGCCGCGGCTTCGGCAGGGCCTCAAACGCCTCCTCGACGGCACGGCGCGCGATCTCTTCGAAGGGCGTGCCGGCGACATCCGTTTCCGGTAGGCCAATGAGCTCGACCTCGGGATAGGCGACAAGCGCGCCTTTATCGTTCATCGCCATCGCGACAGACACGATGCCGGAGAAACTGAGCCGCCGCCGGGCCGCAATGGTGCGCGCCTCAGCCTCGATCAAGAGCGAACCGTCCTTGTAAAGGCGCCCGGAAGGAATCTCATCGATGATTTCGGCCGGGCCGGGCGCCAAGCGGACCAAATCGCCATTCCTGCAGAGGAGAACCTGCGGCACGCCGGCACGGCGGGCGAGCTCCGCATGTTCGGCAAGATGCAGCGCCTCGCCATGAGCTGGGATAAGGACTTTGGGCCGCACCCAGCGGATCATATCGAGCAATTCGTCGCGTCTGGGATGGCCGGATACATGGACAAGGTGGGTCCGATCGGTAATGACCTCGACGCCTTGTTCGACTAATCCATTGATCACCCGCGCGATGGCCTTCTCGTTACCCGGGATCGGGCGCGCCGAGAAAATTACTCGATCGCCGCGCGACAGTGCGACCTCCGGATGCTCGTCTTCGGCAATGCGCGCCAGCGCCGCGCGCGGCTCCCCTTGGCTGCCGGTGCATAGTGCGACCACCTTGTCGGGCGGCAGATAACCGTAACTTTCAACGCCGCGAAACTCCTGCACGCCGTCAAGGTAGCCGGTCTCGCGCGCGACTTGCACCACCCGCTCCATGGCGCGGCCAACGACGACCACTTCGCGCCCGGCGGCGCGCGCGGCGTCGGCCACGGCGCGCAACCGGCCGACATGCGAGGCAAATGTCGTTACCGCGACGCGGCGCGGCGCGGTGCGGATGAGTTCGCCAAGCGTCTTTGCCACGTCGGATTCCGAAGGCGACCGGCCCTCGCGAATAGCATTCGTGGAATCGCCGACGAGCGCCAGCACGCCTTCGTCGCCGAGCGCAGTGAGCCTGGCGGCGTCGGTGGGCCCGCCGAGCAAAGGGGTCGGATCGATTTTCCAATCGCCAGTGTGCAGCACCGTTCCGGCGGGGCTGCGGATCGCCAGCGCGTTCGATTCTGGAATCGAATGTGCGACGTTGATGAAATCGATAGTGAAGGGTCCGATCGTCAAATGCCCGCCGGCGGGAACGACCTGCACCGGAATCTCCGGCGCACCCCGCTCTGACGCACGCCGTGCCTCGAACAAAGCTGCGGTGAAGGGCGTCGCATAGATCGGAACTTTCAGCCGCGGCCACAGATCGATGAGTGCGCCCATGTGGTCCTCGTGGCCATGGGTCAGCACCAGCGCGAGAACATTCTTTCGCCTTTCGATCAGGTAGCGAATGTCGGGCAGGATGAGATCGACACCCGGGAGGTGCTCTTCGGCGGCGAAAGACACGCCGCAATCGACGATGATCCACTGCCGCCGTCGATCGTCGCCGAAGCCGTAGATCGAGAGGTTCATCCCGATCTCGCCGATTCCGCCAAGCGGGGCGAATACGAGTTCGTTTTGCGCCATTGCGTTTAGCCCGGCCGCTCGGCAATGCGCCGCGGGCCATGAACCGCTAACGGAAACACGTCCCCTGCCGATATTGTCGTCAAGGTGCCGTTGCGCAATTCGAGCAGCAGCCGCCCGGCCTGATCGAGACCCACAAAGCGGCCCTGCGCTTCTACGCCATTGTTCCGTACCGTTATCTGTTCGCCGATGCCGCGCGCGTGGCTAAGCCAATCGGCAAGAATGGTTGCAAAGCCATGGCTGCGGTCCCACTGCGCGAGGCGTCTGCACATGGTCGCCGACAGTCGCCGAAACAATGGCGCCGGGGTTATCTCGGCGCCGTGCGCCTGCAAGTCCGTGGCCGGGAATGCATCGGTCCCGTTGCTGCGCGGCGGATGACTTGTGCAATTCACGCCGGTGCCCACGATGACGGTTAGCCGCTTTGGCGCTTGGGCTTCTTCGCCGTCTAAGGCCGCTTCGCCCTCGATAAGAATGCCGGCGCATTTGTCGCCCGCGAGCAGCAAATCGTTCGGCCACTTGAAGGCGATTTGCGGCGCGAGCGCTCCAGCTTCTGCAACAATCGCATCGCGTAGCGCCAGAGCGGCGACGAACGCGAGTTGCGGCGCGTGTTCGAACGGCGAAGGATCGCTGAGCAGCAGGCTCGCATAGAGATTGCCTGGCGGCGAAATCCAAGTGCGGCCGTGCCGGCCGCGCCCTGCAGTTTGCGCGGTGGCGGTGAGCCAGAGCGGTCCGCGCTCGCCACGCTGCGCCCGCAGGCGCGCTTCCGCATTGGTCGATCCTATCGCAGCAAGGGTCTCCAGCCGCACCCCTGCCTCGACCGCGGTGGGATCAAGCTGCATCAGAACAGGGAACGCGCGGCGGCGCTGGCTATCCCGACGAGCGGCGCGGGATAAACAAAGAAGAAGATGTTGAACAAGCCGCAAATCGCCAGCACAACACGGAGCTCGTACGGCATTTGCTCGAATTTTCCGGCCGGCTCGTCAAAATACATCAGTTTGACGATGTAGAGATAATAGTAGGCGCCGACCACGCTGGTGACCACGCCAAGCACAGCGAGCGCGTACAAGCCCGCTTTTATCGCGGCAAGAAAGACATAGAACTTGGCGAAAAAGCCGGCGAGTGGCGGGATGCCCGCCATCGAGAACAACAGCATCGCCAAAAAGAACGCCAGGGTCGGGTGCGTGCGCGACAGCCCGGCAAGCTGATCGATCGATTCCACCATTCCGGTGCGCCGCCGCATCGACAGGATCGCGGCGAAGACGCCGAGTGTCATGGTCATGTAGATCGCGACATAAACGAGCACGCCCTGCACGCCTTCAGTTGTCCCGGCGGCGAGCCCTACCAGCGCAAAACCCATGTGCCCGATCGAGGAATAGGCCATCAGCCGCTTGATGTTGCGTTGGCCGATCGCGGCGAACGAACCCAGCGCCATCGAGGCGATAGAGACGAACACGACGATCTGCTGCCATTGCGAGGTAAGGCCGGGAAACGCCGTCACCGCGGCGCGCACGAACATGGCGATGCCCGCCACTTTGGGTGCTGCGGCGAAAAACGCAGTAACCGGCGTCGGCGCGCCCTCGTAGACATCGGGCGTCCACATGTGAAACGGGACGGCGGACACTTTGAAGCAGAAGCCGGCGAATAGAAACACGATGCCGAAGATCAATCCGACGCCGCCCTGCCCCGCCGCATGCGCGATGCCGGCAAAGCTCACCGTGCCGGTAAAGCCGTAGATGAGCGAAGCGCCGTAGAGCAGCATGCCGGAGGACAGCGCACCGAGCACAAAATATTTTAGTCCGGCCTCGGTCGAACGCAGCGAGTTGCGGTGGCTTGCCGCGACGACGTAGAGCGGCAGGCTCATCAATTCGAGGCCAAGATAAAGGGCGATGAGATCGGCGGCCGAAATCAGCATCAGCATGCCAAGCGTCGAGAGCAGGATGAGCACGGAATATTCGAAACGCTGCTCGCCTTCATGCTTGGCATAGTCGAGCGACATCGCGATCGCAGCGGCCGACCCCAGCAACGCCAGTATTTTTAGAAAGCGCGCGAATTCGTCGACAACAAAACTGCCGCCGAATGTAGTCATTTTACCGGCGGGCAGCAGCGCAATGATCACGCCCGCAGCGGCGAGGAGCACAATGGCCGCCGCGTCAACGAAGCGTTCGCCCTCGGCGCGGCGAAAAACGCCGACAAGCAGCAGCGCCATGGCGCCGACGCCAAGCACGAATTCGGGCAGCAGCGGAATGAGATTAGGAAGCTGCGCGGCGTTCATTGCCTCACCGTGCCAAAGCGGCAGCGTGCACCGCACCGACCGCGTGCTGATAGTTGTCGATCAGTTGCGCCACCGACGCCGAGGAAATATCGAGGACGAGTTTCGGATAGACGCCAAAGACTATGGTGAGAATGACGAGCGGCGCCATGATCGCGATCTCGCGCAAGCCGATGTCCTTGATGTTGAACAGGCTCGGCTTTTCAAGTTTGCCGAAAATTATTTTGCGATAGAGCCACAGCGCGTATGCGGCGGACAGGATCGTGCCAAGCGTCGCGAGCGTCGCCACCCAGGTGTTGACCCGGAAAGTGCCGATCAGGCTGAGGAATTCGCCGACGAATCCGGAGGTGCCTGGCAGCCCGACATTTGCCAGCGTGAAAACCATGAACACGAAGGCGTAAAGCGGCATGCGATTAACGAGGCCGCCATAGGCGGCGATCTCGCGGGTGTGCATGCGGTCGTAGACGATGCCGACGCAAAGAAACAAGGCGGCCGACACGATGCCGTGCGACACCATCTGGAAGATGCCGCCGGCGACGCCCTGCGCCGTGACTGCGAAGATCCCCATGGTGACAAAGCCCATATGCGCGACCGAGGAATAGGCGATGAGCTTTTTCATATCCTCCTGCATCAGCGCGACCAGCGAGGTGTAGACGATCGCCACGACGGAAAGCACATAGATCAGCGGCGCGAGTTGAGCCGAAGCGTCCGGGAACATCGGCAGCGAAAAGCGCAGGAAACCGTAGCCGCCCATCTTCAACAAGATCGCGGCCAGGATCACCGACCCGGCTGTCGGCGCTTCGACATGCGCATCGGGCAGCCAGGTGTGGACCGGCCACATCGGCAGCTTCACGGCGAATGACGCCAGGAACGCGAACCATGCCCATTTCTGCAGGCTCAACGGGAAGGAATGATGCAGAAGCGAGGCGATATCCGTGGTGCCCGCCTCCCAATACATCGCCATGATCGCAAGCAGCATCAGCACCGAGCCGAGCAGCGTGTAGAGAAAGAACTTGAAGCTCGCGTAGACGCGGCGAGGCCCGCCCCACACGCCGATGATCAGGAACATCGGAATGAGCCCGCCTTCGAAGAACAGATAAAACAACACGAGGTCGAGGGCGCAAAAGGTGCCGACCATCAGCGTTTCGAGCACCAGAAAAGCGATCATGTAATCGCGCACCCGGAGCTGGATCGCGGTCCAGCTTGCCAGGATCGAGATCGGCATCAGCGCCGTGGTCAGCACCACGAACGGCAGCGAGATGCCGTCGACGCCCATCGCATAGCTAATGGCGCCTCCCAGCCAGGGCTGCTTTTCGACAAATTGAAAATCTGCCGAAGTCGGATCGAAACGCCAGACCAGGATCAGCGAAATGATGAAAGTGATGAACGTGGTCCACAGCGCGGTCCAGCGGGCGTTGCGGATGCCGGCTTCGTCCTCCGGCAACAGCGCGATGAATAACGCGCCGGCCAGAGGCAGGAACGTGACGACGGAAAGGATGGGCCAGCTCGTCATCAGTGCGTTCCCGCAAACATGAACCAGGTGATCGCCGCGGCGACGCCGATCAGCATCGCGAAGGCATAGTGATAAAGGTAACCGGTCTGCAGGCGGATCACGTTGCGCGTCACGTCGAGCACGCGCGCCGACACGCCGTCAGGCCCGAAGCCGTCGATGACGAAACCGTCGCCACCTTTCCAGAACAGCCGACCGAGCCACATTGCTGGCCGCACAAAAAGAAAATCGTAGATTTCATCGAAGTACCATTTGTTCAGCAGGAACTTGTAGAGGAGGTTCTGATCGCGCGCCAAAGCGGCCGGGATATCGGGGCGACGGATGTAGAATTGATACGCCACCAGAAATCCGCCGATCATCATCACGGTTGGCAGCAGCGAAAGAATGAGCGGCAGGTTCTCCGCGCTCTCGAACAACTTTTCGGCAGGTCCGAGCGTCAACGACTGCCGGAAAAATTCATCGGCGCCGTGGCCGGTGAACAATGCCAGCGCCGGATAGCCGGCGGCGATCGAACCGACGGCAAGTAACGCCAGCGGCACCAGCATGGTTTTTGAAGTTTCGTGCGCCGCCTCGTAATGCGCGCGGTCGTGCGGCTCGCCATGAAATGTCTTGAAGATCAGCCGCCAGGAATAAAACGCCGTCATGGCCGCCGCGCCAAGCGTCATAACGAAACCGTAGCTCGCCATCGCGCTGTTACTGACGAGCGCGGACTCGATGATGGCATCCTTGGAAAAATAACCGGCGGTGAGAGGAAAACCGGTCAGAGCGAGCGTACCGATCACCATCGTGGCGTAGGTGAAAGGGAGCTTACGCCACAGCCCGCCCATTTTGCGGGTGTCTTGCTCGTGATGCATCGCAATGATGACCGAGCCGGAACACAGAAACAGCAGCGCCTTGAAGAACGCGTGCGTGAACAGGTGGAACATGCCGACCGAATAGGCGCCCACGCCCATGGCGACGAACATGTAGCCGAGCTGCGAGCAGGTCGAGTAAGCGATAATGCGCTTGATGTCGTTCTGCACCAGCGCCACGCTGGCGGCGAATATCGCCGTCGTTGCGCCGATGAAGGTCACAAAGCCGGAGGCGTTCGGCGACAACGAGAATAACGGCGACAGCCGCGCCACCATGAACACACCCGCCGTGACCATGGTGGCGGCATGGATCAGCGCCGAGACGGGCGTCGGCCCCTCCATCGCGTCGGGCAACCAAGTGTGCAGCAGGAATTGCGCGGACTTGCCCATCGCGCCCATGAACAGGAGTAAGCACACTGCCGTAAGCGCATCGACATTCCAGCTTAGGAAATGAAAGCTCTTGCCGGCGAGCGCCGGCGCCTGCGCGAAGATGGTGTCGAAATCGACGGCTCTGGTGAGATAGAACACGGCGAAAATACCGAGCGAAAAGCCGAAATCGCCGACGCGATTGACAAGGAAGGCCTTGATGGCGGCGGCATTGGCTTCCGGGCGGTGATACCAGAATCCAATCAACAGATAGCTTGCCAGCCCGACGCCCTCCCAGCCGAAAAATAACTGCACGAGATTATCCGCCGTCGCCAGCATCAGCATGGCGAAGGTGAAGAACGACAAATAAGAAAAGAACCGCGGCTTATAGGGATCCTCTTCCATGTAGCCGATGGAATAAATGTGCACGAGCGACGAAATGGTGGTGACAACGACCAGCATAACGGCGGTCAAAGCGTCGATCCGCAGCAACCATTCCGAATGGAGATCGCCGAATGTGATGAACGAAAACAGCGGCACGCGCGCTTCGCGGCCGGCAAGTCCGACATCGAACAAAGCGAACCAGGACAGGACGCAGGAGATCACCAGAAAAGTTGAGGTGGTGAGTTCGGCAAGTAGCGATCCCGCCGCCGGTGGAGCGTGTTCGGGCTCCTCGACATGCGTATTGGCAAAGGCCGCATGGGGCGCTTCGGGCGTGGCGCGCGCATGATCCTCGCCAGCCGGCGCGGCGGCATGATCGTCCAGCGGTGGCGGAGGCTCCTCGCCGGGGAAACGGTTGCGCGCGCCAACGAGCGCGATGATGCCCGCGACAACGGCGCCGAGCAGCGGCAACAGAACGATGGCTTCGTACATGCCGCTCTAGCCTCTCCCCCAACCCTCGCCCCAATGGGGAAAGGATTTCCGCAAGACCAACCCGATCACGCCCTAGCCCTTCAGTAAATCGATGTCTTCGACCGCGATCGATCCGCGGTTGCGGAAATAGGCGACGAGAATAGCCAGACCGATCGCGGCTTCCGCGGCCGCGACCGTCAACACAATGAGCGCGTAGACCTGTCCGACGATGTCGCCAAGAAAACTCGAAAACGCGACCAGGTTGATATTGACCGCGAGCAGGATCAGCTCGATTGACATCAAGATGATGACGACGTTCTTGCGGTTGAGAAAGATTCCGAGAACGCCGAGCGTAAAGACGATCGCCGCGACCGAAAGATAGTGGCCAAGCCCGATGGTCGTGGCAGCATTCATGGCAGTATTCATGGCAGGCCCTGCCCCGACTTTACTTTGACGATCTCGATTGCGGTTGCTTTGCTGCGCGCAACCTGGTGGGCGATGATTTGACGGCGGACGTTCGGCTTGTGGTGGAGCGTGAGCACGATGGCTCCGATCATCGCCACCAGCAGAATGATGCCGGCTGTCTGAAAGAAGTAAATGTAATTGGTATAGAGCACGAGCCCGAGCGCCTGCGTGTTCGAGACTTGGGCCGGCGGCGGGATCGGCGCGGTGATTGCCTTGGCGACGTCCGGACCGACTACCCAAGCGCCGACAATGATTAGAAGCTCGACTAGAAGCACGGCGCCAATGAGCACGCCGACCGGCAAGTAGGAAAGAACGCCGCGGCGCAAGGCGGTAAAATCGACATCGAGCATCATGACGACGGATAGGAACAACAGCGCGACAGCGCCGACATAGACGATGATCAGAATCCAGGCCAAGAACTCGGCGCCCATCAGAACGAACAGCCCAGCCGCATTGACGAAGGCGAGGATGAGGAACAGCACCGAGTGCACCGGATTGCGCGCGGCGATCACCATCACGGCCGAGGCGACCGTTACTCCGGCAAAGAGATAGAAGAAAATCGCGTGCAATAGCATCGGCGTGCGGTCTCAGCGATAAGGCGCGTCGAGGGCGAGGCTCTTGGCGATTTCGCGCTCCCAGCGATCGCCATTCGCGAGCAGCCGCTCCTTGTCATAGTAAAGTTCTTCGCGCGTTTCGGTCGCGAATTCGAAATTCGGTCCTTCGACAATCGCATCGACCGGACATGCTTCTTGGCACATGCCGCAATAAATGCACTTGACCATGTCGATGTCATAGCGAGTGGCGCGGCGCGTACCGTCGTTTCGGCGCGGGCCGGCCTCGATCGTAATCGCCTGCGCCGGACAGATCGCCTCGCACAATTTGCACGCGATGCAGCGCTCTTCGCCGTTGGGATAGCGTCGCAGCACGTGTTCGCCGCGAAAGCGAGGCGAAATCGGATTTTTCTCGAACGGATAGTTCACCGTCGCTTTGGGCTTGAAGAAGTAGCGCAACGACAACACAAAGGCTTGCCAGAACTCCTTGAGGAACACCGAGCGGGCGGCCTGATCCAATTTCATGTCAGCCCCCCGTACCGCCAAGCGTGCCGCCAAGCATGTTGCCGATCCAATAACCCGCCACTGCCAGAACGGCGATGGCCAAACCCAACAGCACGCGGCGCATGACCGAGAGCTTGTCCTCGAAGGCGGAGCGCTGCTCGAGGGTCTCTGGCACGTTCGCGGCGCGCAGACGCCGCTCTATGATCCGGATACCCGGAACATAGATCGCGGCGGCGACGATCATCCCGCAGAGCGCGCCGAGCCAGGCCGGCAATGACAATTCCATGCCGTCCTCCAATCATTGCGGCGCCCATCCGGTGATCTGCAGCACGCCGGCCACGATCGCGACCATGGCAAGCGAGATCGGCAAAAACACTTTCCAGCCGAGCCGCATCAATTGGTCGTAGCGGTAGCGCGGCACGAATGCTTTCACCATCGCGAACATGAAGAACACAAAGCCTGCCTTGAGCACAAACCATATAATGCCCGGCACCCAGGTGAACGGCACGACTGGGAATGGCGGCAGCCAACCGCCGAGAAACAGGATCGCGGACATGGCGCACATGGTGCAGATCGCAACGTATTCGCCGAGCATCAGCATCATGTAGGGCGTCGAGCCGTATTCGACCATGTAACCGGCGACGAGTTCCGATTCTGCCTCGACCAGATCGAACGGCGGCCGATTGGTCTCGGCAAGCGCAGAGACAAAGAATATGACGAACATCGGGAACAGCGGCAGCCAATACCAGCCGAACATGCCCCATTTCGAATTCTGCGCCTCGACGATCGCGGTGAGATTGAGCGATCCGACGCACAGCAGCACGGTGATGATGACAAAACCGATCGAAACTTCGTACGACACCATCTGCGCCGCCGAGCGCAGCGCGGCAAGGAATGGATATTTTGAGTTCGACGCCCAGCCGGCCATGATGACGCCGTAGACGCCCAGCGAAGAGATCGCGAAGATATAAAGTATTCCGACATTGATATTGGCAATGGTCCAGCCCGCGTTCACCGGAATGACCGCCCAAGCGGCGAGCGCAAGCACGCAGGTTACGAACGGCGCCAGCAGGAATACGCCTTTGTTGGCGCCGGCCGGGATAACCGGCTCTTTCAGCACGAATTTGAGCAGATCGGCGAAAGACTGAAACAGGCCCCACGGCCCGACCACGTTCGGCCCGCGCCTGATCTGCACGGCCGCCCAGATTTTCCGATCGGCCCACAGCACATAGGCGACAACGATGAGCAAAATGATGAGAAGCAGCAGGCTTTGCGCCACCATGATTGCGAACGGCCACAGATAATCGGACGCGAATGCAGACATGATCGAACCCGCTACTCAGCCGCCGTTGCCGCCGCGCGGCCCTGCGCCACCACCGAGCATTCGGCCATCACCGCGGAGGCGCGCGTGATTGGGTTGGTCAGGTAAAAATCATCGACGATCGACGTGAACGGCGCTTTCTCGGCGTTTCCATCCAGTGCCGCCAGCTTTCGGATGCCGGCGGGATCGGCCGGCGTAATCTCACCAATCCGCATCAGATGCGGATAGGATTTGAACAACTCCTGGCGCAGCGCGCGCAGCGAGTCGTAAGGCAGTCGATGCTTGAGCACATCCGATAGTGCGCGCAGGATAGCCCAGTCCTCGCGCGCATCGCCTGGCGGGAAGGAGGCGCGCGTCGCCATCTGCACCCGCCCCTCGGTATTTACGTAGATCGCGGATTTTTCCGGATAGGCGGCGCCCGGCAGTATCACGTCAGCCCGTGATGCGCCGCGATCGCCGTGGGTGCCGATATAAATCACGAACGCGCCCGGCGCGATTTCGATTTCGTCGACGCCGAGCAGGAAAGCGAGGTCGAGCGTTCCGTAGGCCGCCATCTGCCGCGCAGTCAAGCCGCCCGATCCAGGCACGAAGCCGACATCGAGTGCGCCGACCCGCGCCGCCGCGCTATGCAATACGCAATAGCCGTTCCAGCCCTCCTTCACTGCACCAAGCTCGAGCGCGGCTTTCGCCGCCAGCGAAGCGACCGCCGCACCATCGCCGCGCGCGAATGCGCCGGCGCCGACGATCACCATGGGGCGCTCGGCCTTGCGCAAGGCATCGGCAAAGGAATGCCGCGTAATCGCGGCAAGCGTCTCGGGGCCGGCGCCGAGATAGTCGTAAGGATAGGTGAGCTCCGCTTTCGGACCGATCACCCCTATCGGGAATTTTCCCGCCCGCCAACGCTTGCGAATGCGCGCGTTTAGGATCGCGGCTTCTTTGCGCGGATTGGAGCCGACGATCAACAGCGCGTCGGCGGCATCGATCCCGGGAATCCCCGCATTGAATAAGTAGGTCGCGCGGCCCCACGCCGGATCAAACGACGAGCCGTCCTGCCGGCAATCGAGATTGGCAACCTGCAACCGCGTCATCAGATCCTTGAGCGCGAAAATCTCCTCGACGGCGGCGAGATCGCCGACAATCGCGCCGATGCGTTTCGGGCTAGTCTTCGCGACCTTAGCGGCGATTGCGTGGAATGCCTCGCTCCAGCTCGCCAGACGCAGCCGGCCATTGTCGCGCAGATAGGGCTGATCGAGACGCTGCGTGCGCAAGCCGTCGACGACATGGCGCGTCTTATCGGAAATCCACTCTTCGTTGATGTCTTCGTTGACGCGCGGCAGGATGCGCATGACCTCGCGGCCGCGCGTGTCGACGCGGATGGCGCAACCGAGCGCATCCATCACGTCGATGGTTTCGGTTTTGTTGAGCTCCCACGGCCGGGCGGCAAAGGCATAAGGTTTCGAGGTCAGCGCGCCGACCGGGCAGATGTCCACGACATTGCCCTGCAGTTCTGAGCGCATGGCGGTTTCGAGATAGGTCGTGATCTCCATATCCTCGCCGCGGCCGGTCGCACCGAGTTCCGGGACACCCGCGACTTCGGTGGCAAACCGCACGCAACGCGTACACTGGATGCAACGGTTCATCGAGGTCTTGACCAGGGGGCCGAGATATTTGTCCTCGACCGCGCGCTTGTTCTCGATGAAACGAGTGGAATCGATGCCGTAGGCCATGGATTGGTCCTGCAGATCGCATTCGCCGCCCTGGTCGCAGATCGGGCAATCGAGCGGATGATTGATCAGCAGGAATTCCATGACGCCTTCACGCGCCTTGCGCACCATCGGCGAGCGGGTCCTAACTTCCGGCGGCTCACCTTTCGGCCCCGGCCGGCAGTCGCGCACGCCCCAGGCGCAGCTCGCGACCGGTTTGGGCGAACCGACCAGTTCGACCAGGCACATGCGGCAATTGCCGGCGATCGACAGCCGCTCGTGAAAGCAAAAGCGCGGAATCTCCGCACCGGCGGCCTCGCAGGCCTGGAGCAGCGTATACTCCGGCGGAACGTCGATTTCTTTGCTATCGACGATGAGCCTGGTCATCGCTTACTCCGCTGCCTGCGCAACCGGCGGGTTGAGCGCGCCCGCTTTATCGGCATTCGCGGTGTACTGATCGATCCGCCTTTCGATCTCCGGCCGGAAATGTCGCAACAGGCCTTGGACCGGCCACGCCGCACCGTCGCCGAATGCGCAGATCGTGTGACCTTCAATCTGTGTCGTGACATCCCACAACGTGTCGATTTCATTCTTATGAGCGCGGCCTTCGGCCATGCGCGTGAGTACGCGCCACATCCAGCCCATGCCTTCGCGGCACGGCGTGCACTGACCGCAGGTCTCGTGCTTGTAAAAATATGAGATGCGCGCCATCGCGCGAACGATATCGGTGGACTTATCCATTACGATCACTGCGGCAGTGCCAAGCGCTGATTTCTTTTCGCGGCAGCCGTCGAAATCCATCAATAATGTGTCGGTCTGGTCGGGGCCGGCCGGGATCAGCGGCATCGACGAGCCGCCGGGAATGACCGCCATCAGATTATTCCAGCCGCCGCGCACGCCGCCGGCATGCCGCTCGATCAGTTCGCGGAGCGGAATGCCCATGGTCTCTTCGACATTGCACGGCCGTTCGACATGGCCGGAAATGCAGTAGAGCTTGGTGCCGGTATTGTTCGCTCTGCCGATGCCGGCAAACCAGGCCGCGCCGCGCCGCATGATGTCCGGCACTTGCGCGATGGTCTCTACATTGTTCACAGTCGTCGGGCGGCCATAGAGTCCCATATTGGCCGGGAACGGCGGCTTGAGCCGCGGCAGCCCCTTTTTCCCTTCCAAACTCTCCAACAGCGCGGTTTCCTCGCCGCAGATATAAGCGCCGGCGCCGTGATGCAGGATGATGTCGAAGTCCCAGCCGTGGATGTTGTTCTTGCCAATGAGCTTCGCGTCATAGGCCTGTTGAATCGCGGCTTCGAGCCGCTCGCGTTCGCGGATGAATTCGCCGCGGATATAGATGTAGCAAGTGTTTACTGCCATGGCGCAGCCGGCAATCAGGCAGCCCTCGATGAGAAGATGCGGGTCATGCCGCATGGCCTCGCGGTCTTTGCAGGTGCCAGGTTCAGATTCGTCGGCGTTGATCACCAGGTAATGCGGACGGTCGTCCGATTGCTTGGGCATGAACGACCATTTCAGTCCAGTCGCAAATCCCGCACCACCACGGCCGCGCTGCCCGGAGGCTTTGACTTCATTGATGATGGCGTCGCGGCCGCGCGCCAAGATTTCTTTGGTGCCATCCCAGGCGCCGCGCTGTCGCGCGCCTTCGAGGCCCCAATCGTGCTGGCCGTACAGATTTTTGAAAATACGATCTTTGTCGGCGAGCATCACTTGGGCCTTTACTTGCGCCTTGGGTCGGTTACGTCACCCTCCGGCGCCTTGGGCATCGGGGCATCACGAAGATTGGCTGCTTCGCCGGGCTTCTTCGCGTCGTTATCGGGATGCGAGACGGTTCCCCGTTCGGCGCCTTTTCCATTTGCAGCGAACAGCGACGGATCGGTGAGCGTGGTTGGACCGCCGATCGGAGCGGAATTGATACGATCGATCTGCGGGCCAGGATTAGGCGTTTTCCCTAGCGAAAAATCGTTGATGATCCGCGTCAATATATCCGGCGTCAGATCCTCGTAGTAATCAGCATTGATCTGCGCCATCGGCGCGTTCACACACGCGCCGAGACACTCGACCTCGATCCATGAAAACGTCCCATCGGCAGTCACCTCGTTCTCCTCGCCGATCATGCGGCGGCAAACCTTTTTCAGATCGTCGGCACCGCGCAGCATGCACGGCGTCGTGCCGCATAGTTGGACATGGAAACGGCCAACCGGAGCGAGATTGAACATGGTATAAAAGGTGGCCACTTCGAGCACGCGGATCTTGGCCATGCCGAGCAGTTCCGCGGTGGCTTCGATCGCCTTTTGCGGCAGCCAACCGCCGCACTGCTCCTGCGCGCGCCACAAGATCGGGATGACCGCCGATTGCTGGCGGCCTTCCGGATATTTCGCGATCTGCGCTTTCGCCCAGGCCAGATTTGCCGGCGTGAAGGCGAAGCTCGCGGGTTGTTTTTCGGCCAGTCGGCGCACGCTCATCGATCGACCTCGCCAAACACAATATCGATCGAGCCGAGCACGGCCGAGATGTCGGCCAGCATGTGACCGCGACAGAGGAAGTCCATGGCTTGCAAATGGGCAAAGCCGGGAGAACGGATCTTGCACTTGTACGGTTTGTTGGTGCCGTCGGCGATAAGATACACCCCGAATTCACCCTTCGGCGCTTCGACCGCGGCATAGACCTCGCCAGCCGGGACGCGAAATCCTTCGGTGTAAAGTTTGAAATGATGGATGAGCGCCTCCATCGAGCGCTTCATCTCTTCGCGGCGCGGCGGCACGATCTTATGGTCGTCGACGGCGATCGGCCCGTGTCCTTCCGGCGCATGCAGCTTGTCGAGGCACTGTTTCATAATCCGGACCGACTGGCGCATCTCCTCCATGCGGATGCAGTAGCGGTCGTAATTATCGCCGTTCTTGCCGATCGGTATGTCGAAATCGAGCTCGGCATAGCATTCATAAGGCTGCGCCTTGCGCAGATCCCACGCCGCGCCCGAGCCGCGGACCATCACTCCTGAAAATCCGCGCGCCCAAGCGTCTTCGAGCTTGACCACGCCGATATCGACGTTGCGCTGCTTGAAAATGCGGTTCTCGGTAAGCAGTTCCTCCAGATCGTCACAGACTTTGAGGAATGGATCACAGAATGCGCCGATATCGTCGATGAGTTTCGGCGGCAAATCCTGGTGCACGCCGCCGGGACGGTAATAATTCGCATGCATGCGGCTGCCGGAGGCGCGCTCATAGAACATCATGAGCTTTTCACGCTCCTCAAAGCCCCATAGCGGCGGAGTCAGCGCGCCGACATCGAGCGCCTGCGTGGTGACGTTAAGTAGGTGCGACAACAGGCGGCTGATTTCGTGATAGAGC
>CATPBC010000488.1 GCA_955652195.1 uncultured Xanthobacteraceae bacterium
CAGGTAACAGGGATCAGGCATCAGGCATCAGGCATCAGGCATCAGGGATCAGGGATCAGGACCTGATCCCTGTTTCCTGTCTCCTGAGACCTTGATCCCTGATCCCTGTTAGCTGATACCTGTCCCCGGCGGGGACCGAGCATGGAAGGCAAAGCCAAGTTTATTTTTCCGATTTTAGCGACGGGCATCGTTGTGTTCGTGGTGAGCTGCGTCGTCACTTTCAACAATATCGGGCCGCGGGCTGACTTCGTTGGATGCTGGCTGTCGGCCTTCTTTCTCGGCTGGCCGATCGCGTCGGTGACCGGCTTGATTGCGGTTCCTTATGTGCGCCGGGCGACGGCAAGCATTGCCGCCCTGATCGAGCGCGCATAATGACGCAGATGATGCTCTCCGCCCTCGATCTCGCCCGCCGTATCGAAGCCGGCGACCTGACCCCGCGCGCCGTGGTCGAGACCTGCGCCAAGGCAATCGCCGCAGGCGAGAAGGAGATCGGCGCCTTCGTCGCGCTTGACATCGCCGTGGCGCGCCGCGCGGCCGACGATGCGCGGCTTGCGGCTTTGCCGCTGCGTGGCTTGCCGGTTGCCTTCAAAGATATTTTCGCTACCGCCGATCTGCCAACGCAATACGGCTCGCCGGTTTATGCCGGTCACCGCCCGGCTGCCGATGCCAGCGCCGTGGTGCTGACGCGCCAAGCCGGCGGCATCGTCCTCGGCAAAACGGTGACGACCCAATTCGCCTCGCTGGTACCGTCGGCGACGCGCAATCCGCGCAACCTCGCGCATACCCCGGGCGGCTCGTCGGCGGGATCGGCTGCCGCCGTCGCCGCCGGCATGGTGCCGATCGCGTTCGGCACGCAAACCGCAGGCTCGGTGATCCGCCCGGCGGCGTTCTGCGGCGTCGCCGCGTTTAAGCCGTCATACCGGCTCATTCCGATGGTCGGGGTGAAGGACGTGGCCTGGCATCTCGATACCGCGGGACTATTCGGCGCCAGCGTCGCCGATGTGGCGTTTGCCGCCGCCGCCATCTTGGAGCGCGAGCTCCGGGTCGACGATAAGGAACCGGCCGCGCCGCGCATCGCGCTCGCCCGCACGCATCTGTGGCCGCACGCCAGCTCAGCGATGCAGCAGGCCGTCGAAACCGCGGCGCAGCTCGCGCAAGCCGCGGGAGCGACGGTTGCCGAGCTGCGGCTTGCGCCGATCGTCGAGGACGCCTACGAGGCGCAATTCACCATCCAGGATTACGAAAACATTCGCGCGCTCGCCTTCGAATATGAACGGCATCGCGACCGCATCGATCCCTTGTTGCGCGTGCAGCTCGAGCGCGCCAGTGCGATTTCCGCCGACGAATATGACGCCGCGCGCCGCATCGCCAGCCGCGCCCGCCGAGTGCTCGCCGACGCCATGACGGATTACGACGTGATCCTCACGCCGTCGGCGCCAGGCGCCGCGCCGCACGGTTTTGCCACGACCGGCGATCCGATGTTCAACCGGCTGTGGACCTTGATGGGCGCGCCCGCCGTCAATGTCGCCGGCTTGAGCGATGACAATAACATGCCGCTCGGCATTCAGATCGTCGGCCGTTTCGGCCGCGACCGCGCCGCGCTCGAGGCGGCTTTGTTCGTCGAGCAGGCGATTGCGAAAAAGACGGGCGGTTGACATCTCATTCTCCCCCGCATTGCGGGGGAGGATGACGCGGCACTACTCTGCTGCCGTCTGCGCCAGTGCCGCGGGATCGTAATTGAGGATCGGCGCCAGCCATCGCTCGGTCTCGGCCAGCGTCTGATCCTTGCGCCGCGCGTAATCCCCGACCTGGTCGCGCTCGATCTTGCCGACGCCGAAGTAATAGCTTTCCGGATGGCTGAAATAGAGGCCGCACACCGACGCGCCCGGCCACATCGCGAAGCTTTCGGTGAGCTTGACACCGATCGCGCTCTCGCCGCCAAGTAGCGGGAACAAGGTCTGCTTCTCGGTGTGGTCGGGCTGCGCCGGATAGCCGGGCGCCGGCCGGATGCCGCGATAGCGCTCGGCGATCAATTCGTCACGGCTTAGCGTTTCGCCGGGGTCATAGGCCCAGAATTCGCGCCGCACCCGCCGGTGCATGCACTCCGCCAGCGCTTCGGCCAGCCGGTCGGCAAGCGCCTTGGCCATGATCGCGGAATAATCGTCGTTGGCATGCTTGAAGCGCTCAACCACGGCGTCTTCGCCGAGGCCGGCGGTGACGGCGAAGGCGCCGATGTAATCGCGCAAGCCGCTGGCGCGCGGCGCGACGAAATCGGCGAGCGCGACATTGGCGCGGCCTTCGCGGCGGGCGAGCTGCTGGCGCAGCGTGTGCAGCGTCGCGATCGGCGTTTTTCGGGTCTCGTCGGCAAAGACGAGAATATCGTCGCCGTCGCTGTTCGCCGGCCACAGACCGATCACCGCACGCGCTGCGAACCAGCCTTCGCCAATCATCCGTTGCAGCATGGCTTGCGCATCGGCGTAGAGACTGCGCGCCGCTTCGCCCAATTTTGGATCGTCGAGGATCGCCGGATATTTTCCGGTCAGTTCCCAAGTCGCGAAGAACGGCGACCAGTCGATGTAGTCGACCAGCTCGGCAAGGGCGATGTCGGCGATAACGCGCGTGCCGATAAGCTGCGGCACCGGCGGCGTATAAGCGCCGGACCAGTCAGGCTTGAGCGCATTGGCGCGCGCCGCAACGAGCGGGAGCCGCAGCTTGTTTTCCTCGGCGCGGGCATGGGCGGCGGCAATCCGCACATATTCGCTGCGGACATCGCTGGTGTAGCGCGCGCGCGAATCGCGCGCCATCAGCGCCGAGACGACGCCGACGGCGCGGCTCGCGTCATTGACATAGATCGCCTGGCCGCGCCGGTAATTGGGATGGATTTTCACCGCCGTATGCACGCGGCTCGTGGTGGCGCCGCCGATCAGGAGCGGCACGTCGAAGCCCTGCCGCTCCATTTCCGCCGCGACGTGGCACATTTCGTCGAGCGAAGGCGTGATCAGGCCTGACAGGCCGACGATGTCGGCCTGCTCCGCGACGGCCGTTTGCAGGATTTTCTCCGCCGGCACCATGACGCCGAGATCGATGACCTCGTAATTGTTGCACTGAAGCACGACGCCGACGATGTTCTTGCCGATGTCGTGGACGTCGCCTTTAACGGTGGCCATCACGATCTTGCCGTTGGTGGAGACATGCGCCCGGCCATCCTTCTCCTGCTCCATATACGGCAGCAAATAAGCCACCGCTTGCTTCATGACGCGGGCCGATTTGACGACCTGCGGCAGGAACATCCGCCCCGAACCGAACAGGTCGCCGACGATATTCATGCCGTCCATCAGCGGGCCTTCGATGACGGCGAGCGGACGCGGCAGCTTGCGGCGCGCTTGCTCGACATCGGCTTCGATGAAATCGGTAATGCCGTGAACCAGCGCGTGCGCCAGCCGCTTTTCCACCGGCCATTCGCGCCACGACAGATCGGCTTCCTTTTTCTCCTTGCCTTGGCCGCGATGGCGCTCGGCGAGCGCTAACAGCCGCTCCGCCGCGTCGGGGCGGCGGTTGAGCACGACATCCTCGCACGCCTCGCGCAATTCGGGATCGAGATCGTCATAGACTTCGATCTGGCCGGCATTGACGATGCCCATGTCCATGCCGGCGGCGATGGCGTGGTAGAGGAACACCGAATGCATCGCTTCGCGCACCGCTTCATTGCCGCGGAACGAGAACGAAAGATTGGACACGCCGCCCGACACATGCGCCAGCGGCAGGTTCTGGCGAATCCAGCGCGCCGCTTCGATGAAAGCGAGCCCATAGCCGTTGTGCTCCTCCATCCCGGTGGCAACGGCGAAAATGTTGGGATCGAAAATGATATCCTGCGGCGGGAAGCCGACGCGATTGACCAGAATGTCGTTGGCGCGCGCCGTAATCGCCTGTTTTTTCTCGAGCGTGTCGGCCTGGCCGGTTTCGTCGAAGGCCATGACCACCACCGCCGCGCCGTGCCGGCGCACCAGCTCGGCGTGATGGATGAACGACGCTTCGCCTTCCTTAAGCGAAATCGAATTGACCACCGCCTTGCCCTGCACGCATTTCAGTCCGGCTTCGATCACCGAGAATTTCGAGGAATCGATCATCACCGGAACGCGGGCGATGTCGGGCTCGGCCGCGATCAGATTGAGGAACGTCGTCATCGCCTTTTCGGAATCGAGCAGGCCTTCGTCCATGTTGATGTCGATGATCTGCGCGCCGTTCTCGACCTGGTCGCGCGCGATGGCGAGCGCGGCCGCATAATCGCCGGCGGTCACCAGCTGGCGGAACTTGGCGGAGCCGGTGACGTTGGTGCGCTCGCCGACATTGACGAACGGGATCTCCGGCGTGAGCGTGAAC
>CATPBC010000489.1 GCA_955652195.1 uncultured Xanthobacteraceae bacterium
GTCGGTCTCGAGGTCGATCCGGCGCACCTCGCAACACGGCCCCGCGAACGCCAACAGTGCCGTGGTATCACGGTCGACCGCGCACACAGCAAATCCGCAGTCGCGCAGCAGGCGAACATGCCGGCCACTGCCGGCCGCCAGGTCGAGCACAAGACCACCTGGCTTGATCAGCGGCAAAAAGCGGTTGACCCAGACAGAGGGAGCCGTCGAGGACTGAGGCGATCGCATGCTCTTTTGCATTGGCGGCGGCCGATTGCAAATAACGGGAAGAGCCGAGTACAACGCACGGCTCGGAGGTAGTATCGATGATTTTATTTAGGCTGCGTTGCGCCCGTGGCCACCAATTCGAAGGTTGGTTTCGTGACGGCGACGGGTTCGAGGCGCAGCAGAAGGCCGGCGAGATCTCCTGTCCCGAATGCGGCGAAACCAAGGTCGAAAAGGCGGTGATGGCGCCGCGGCTCGGCAAACCGCTCCGCCGATTTCGCCGGTTAGCGCTAGGTTTGGGGGTGGCCGAAGACCCCAGTGGCGGGGCCTAAGTTTCGGCCCACATCGCTGTCGTGTTGGCACCGCGGCATGGATGTCCATCGTAACGGGCCGGTAGATCCGACCGCCAATCGCCATTTCGCCGACGCTGCTCGCAACTGCGGACGCCATGCCGAGCGCGACAGCCGCGCTGCTCAAGAGGTCTGGCGCTTTTTCTCCGCGTTCAAGATTGCTTCGTAGGTCGTGATTATTCTTTTGTGGTGTACAATCCATGCTTGGGTGATCTCGCGCCAAGGCTCGCTGCCGCGTCTTTCGCCAATATGGACCTTCCCGGATTCCAGAACGGCCAGATCTTCACGCTTGCGCAAGCCCGGCTTCGATGTGGCGGATGAAGTTGTCTGTACATGTTGGTTACCTGGGTTCGACTTGGCCCGTGGCGTTTGGCGTTTGCTTCACCAAGCGCGCTGAACAACCATTACGATAGCGGCCCAGATTCCAATCCGATCCGCTTAAAGCGGTAGTAGGATTTCTCAGCACTTGCAGAAGCGCATCGGGCTCGCTTGCAACCTTAAAGCTCCCGAAGCCCATGTTATCCACAATGCAGACTCCCGTGTACTTGACCGAAACGTCCAGTCCGGCAAAATGGTCCTTGCTGCGCTTCTCCTTCTGATGCTTGAGGCCGCATCTGCGGACCTCATTTCACCATCAGCCTCAGCCTGAAGCGCAGCACCCAAAATCTTCTACCCACATGAATGCCAGCCGATTACCCGATCTTTGGGGGTAAAGCGGATCTGAGCAAATTGTGAGGGGCAATGAAACTAATGATGCGCCATGGATGCGCGCTTGGCGAGCCTCGGCCTAGGGCCGTGGCTTTTGTTTCGTTGGGATAAAAACAAACTAACGGCAACTCAGTGCATGGAGATTGCGTCGTGGGCCAATGAAGAAAGCGTTCTCATTATGGCTTTCGCCGACGATCAGAACGTCTACGATTTCGACCCGCTGAACTCTTCAAGTTCGAATAGGAGGAGATAATGGGCGATGCACATTTTGTGAGAGAAACAATTCAAGCATTGAACAGTCATGCGGCAGAACTGGACTCCGTATACAGGGGGTAATGGCAGCGGCAGAAAATCGGACGGAAATTCCGAACGTAAGGATATTTTTAAAGAAATGGCGGAAGCGTCTAGGGAATGCGACGAGTTGGTCGAAATATATTATGGAGACGAAGATCCACTGTTACCTGACGTGCGTCGGGCAATTCAACGAGTACAGGATGGATTGTCCAACTGTGCGAGTGCGTTCGTTGCATGGCGATTGCACGGCTAACCCTAGGTTAGGTCCCGCCTGTTGATGCGATCGGCAAATCCAGAAGAACTCCGATAGCGCCATCGTGAATGAACAAACGACCGCTACCATCAAGCGTCACTTGGCGAACTTGCTCTACCCCGTAGACAAAACTTTAATGCACAGACGAGGCCCGCAGGCGCAAAGCGGGGCGTCAATCCCTATGCCGTCTTCACTTCGAAGGTACGTTGAATCGGTACGTCATCGAAGAAAAATTTTATTGTGTATTGCCCAACCATCAAATGTGGAGCAAGGACCCTAATCGCCGCAAGATGAACTTTGTTTTTCTCAAGGACGACCGTTTGTTTCGGACTTTCAATCACCGTCTGACCTTTGGGATCGGTAAGTGAAACTCTCGTCTCACAAGGCCCCTCACCCCCGCGAGCAAACAATACAGCCATGAGAGATGGAATTAGAATATCTTTTTGAAGGACAATATCGTCGTTTGAAAAGACGCCAATAATGCTGAGCTTGTTATTGACCTCCTCTCTCACATCTTCGCAAAGGAGGAAGGAAGAACCATCAGATTTTGGCGATGACTTATTCATGACTGGTTCACAATAGCCGCAGATGCAGCAGGAGCACGGGGCAAGCGCCAAGAACAATTTGCAGCAGATACATCGATCAGCACCACAATTGCTGTCCCAGCTAGACGATAAAAAGACGTGTTAGAGGTCAGAGAGCCCGCATTTGCTTCCACAATTCTGGACTCCAATGGCACTACGTTTTTTAACCTCCGCCGATGCTACTCTGCGTCGAGCCCTTATTGCGGCAGACGGCGCTCCGCTCGCCACAACTTTATAGCGAGTTGGGAAAAACTGTCTACAGCGCTGATCATGCAGCTCGCAACTGGCCCGCTCGTGAGCCGCACCACGAGCGGCCTCCCGGCGTCGAGACGTCAACGCCGGGAGTCGCTGTCGCGCGGGGCAGGGGATGAAACTGCCGTCGCGGAAACATCTGACCGGACTACTCACGTCCTCGGCCAAGAAAACGTGAGACGGGAACACCGTTTCCAATGTGTCGCGTCCCGTATAATCCGGTGCCCGCGGTGCGTTTGGAGCGGGTTAAACACCCGTTGGGGTTACCGACTGACAGAACAATCTGCGCAAAACCTAAGGGCGAACGCAGCATCTGGCAGTCGTCGGAGCGCAAAGTTGACGGGGTAGATCATGTGGCTCACTCTCACGCTTGCCGTTTTTTGGGGGAATGTTCGTTGCCTGGGTCGTTTCGTTGTTTTGGCAATCGCCAGGGTGGCGCGATCAAATAATGGAGATCGCCACGAACGCTAAGCTGTTCAAAAATGTTTGGCTAGTGTTCGATTTCCCTCGTAACGTTGTCATAGTCGATAAATGAAGGCTGCCCGGTCATGGCCGATTTCATGTCGCACGTTGCAGTCCCGATCGCCATCGGCGCCGTCGCGGTCGTGCTCCTCCTTGGCCTCATCAATATGATGCGCGGGGGCTCGGGCAACACATCGCAGAAGCTCATGCGGCTTCGCGTGCTGCTGCAATTCATCGCCATTGTCGTTATCATGTTCACGGTCTGGACCATGGCGAAATAACAGAGAGAGAATGCGGCGATGGTCGTTCTCAACAAGGTCTATACGCGTGCCGGCGACGACGGCACGACTGCGCTTGGCACCGGCGAGCGGCGCAAGAAATACGATCTACGGATCGCCGCCTATGGCACGACGAGGTCAATGTTGCGATCGGCGTCGCGCGGCTGCACACGGCCGGCGATGCCACGCTATCGCGCATCCAGAACTAACTGTTCGACGCCGGGGTCGATCTTTGCACGCCTGGGCGCGGCAAGGGGCCTGGCGGCGCGCGCCTCACCATTACCGACAAGCGCGTGGCTCGAGCGGGTGCCGTGCCTGCCACAATTGGCAGCGGGCTCATAACCTGAAGGTCGTACGGCCCCTTAGCTTACTCTTAGCTTAGTGGTCCCGCTTGCTGACATCCAGCGAGATCGACCGCAGAAGTGGTCAAAGTCACTAGGCATGTGCCGACAGAGTTATCTTACGCGGAGTGATCAAATGCTTTAGCAACTGCGGCAGCTGCCAAAACTAGCCAGGCTAGAATCAAGATAATTCCTCCCGTCGGCGCAGCCATAGGAAAAAGTCGTTGCCCCACAAAAGCTCGCAATGCGACATCGGCTGAAAATAGGATCGTGCCCAACGCCCACGCTGCAAGAGCTATCAAGGCAAGCTGCCGAGATAGCATGCCTTGGAGCAAAAGAGCTGTGCCTCCAAGGATTGCCAGCGCGTGAAACAACAGGATGTTGGCGGCGCTGTCGAGCCCAGCGCTAGGAGCCGTATGTGCACCAACCGCCGCGAGAGCGATACCGGCTGCGCCGAAGACGCCGGCAATTATGAGAAATAACGACAACATTTCCATCCAAATTAAAGCCACCTACGCCTGAGCGAGCATCGTTGTATGCCACTTAGTGCCTCGCATTGCCATAGGAGGTCGTCAACGCGGGCAGCAGCAAGGGGGCGCAGCGCATTTCTCGTTCCAATATGCTGACGTCGCCCGTCTCTTGCAGGTCGCGGCAACTGAGATATTCGAGAACGACAGGCAGTCCGGCAGTTCAGGTGTCGACAGTTCGTAACCCGCACCGGGCGCCCAGGACACGATGATGGTGCTGGCGCTGGCGCCTCGATCCAGTTTATGTCGGGGCGCATCATCTGGCGCGGTTTTTGGTCGTCACCTTCGCGATCGCTGTCGCCGCGCGGCGCATAGCTAAAAAGGAGCAAGATGCTCCGGACCGCGATGGGCCGCAGCTCAAGGACGAGATTCACTCCGCCGCGAGCGTGCGTTCCTTGAACGGTAATCGCAGCCGTTGCCAGACGTCGACCAAGGCTTCTGCGAGTGCATCAATCAAGCCGTCGTCGTGATAAGGACTCGGCGTGATGCGCAGCCGTTCCTTGTCCTTCGGCACCGTCGGATAATTGATCGGCTGGATGTAAATGCCGTGCTCGGCTAGCAAAAGATCGGTCGCTTCTTTGCAGCGCTCCGGATCGCCGACGAAGAGCGGCACGATATGCGTCGGACTCGTCATCACCGGCAACGCGGCGGCGGTCAGCACCGCCTTGGTGCGCGCCGCGCGCTCCTGATGGCGTTCGCGCTCCCAATTCGAGACTTTCAGATGCCGGATCGCCGCGGTCGCCGCCGCGCAGACCGACGGCGGCAGGGCGGTCGTGAAAATAAATCCCGGCGCATAGGAGCGCACTGCGTCGATCAGCGTGCTTGAGCCGGCAATATAGCCGCCGAGACAGCCAAACGCCTTGGCGAGCGTGCCTTCGATAACGTCGATGCGGTCCATGACGCCGTCGCGTTCGGCAATGCCGGCGCCACGCGCCCCGTACATGCCCACCGCGTGCACCTCGTCGACATAGGTCATCGCGCCATAACGCGCGGCGAGATCGCAAATCCGCGCCACTGGGGCGACGTCGCCGTCCATGGAATAGAGGCTTTCGAACACGATGAGCTTCGGGCGGAGCGGATCGGCAACCGCCAACAGCTGCTCCAGATGCGCCGTGTCGTTGTGGCGGAAGATTTGTTTCTCGCAATGCGCCTGGCGGACGCCTTCGATCATGGAATTGTGGTTGAGCGCGTCCGACAGGATCAGGCAGTTCGGCATCAAGCGCGCCAGCGTCGAAATGCCGGTTTCGTTTGAGACATATCCCGACGTGAAGACCAGCGCGGCGTCTTTGCGGTGCAGGTCGGCGAGCTCGCGCTCGAGCTCCACCAGCGGATGATTGTTGCCGGCGATATTGCGGGTGCCGCCGGCGCCGGTGCCCATTCTGGTCGCGGTCTCGACCATGGCGCCGATGACCTTCGGATGCTGGCCCATGCCGAGATAGTCGTTGGAGCACCAGATGACGACGCTTTTCGGCCCCTGCGGCGAATGCCACAGCGCATGCGGAAAGCGCCCGGCGATGCGCTCCAGATCGGCGAATACGCGATAGCGCCGCTCGGCCCGCAGCTGCGCCAGCGCCGCGGTGAAATAGCCGTGATAATCAATATCTGGGCGATTATCGGGATAGGCCATTGGCGATCGGGTCCGGCTATCGGCCGCCCCTGAATGTTGGAGCTATCGTGGAAGAGTTCTAGAAGCGTTCAAGGGTATTTGTCGAGGCCATATCGACCCGCTTGGCGGGTTGCGCTCCATGAGAATCCCCGATTCGATCGGGGCGGAACATGCTCTAGAAACGCAGAAGTAGAAGCATCCGCCTAAGGAGAGAACAACCATGCGGTACCGTACAAACGATGGGCTGCTGATCGAGGCCGAAACATCGCTCGATACAGTCCGCCGCCTGCGCGAGGCGAGTTCGGGTGAACAAGACCTCAGCGATCAGGCATTCATGGAGGCGGTTGCGGATCGCATGTACCAGTCAGGTATTCACGTTTCAACGGTCAACCCCGACATTTTCGTTGCTGGGCTGTTGATCGCCGGGCTACTCACGCGCGAAATTGAAGGCGCGCGGTCGAATGAGACCGGTGAGGAGATCGATAACTGAGGAAACTGCAATGGGCAGGTTGTACTTAGCTAGCGAGCGGACGCGGCGCGCGTGCCGATGGCTTGAAAATTTGGAACGCAGCACTGGCGTCGTCACCACCTCCGCCATGGCGTTGCCAAGATAAACACGCGGTCGAGCACGCCGATCAGCTGATTAAGCTCGTGGTTCGTCGGAGGGTCGTGAGAAGATTATAAACAAAAGCCCGACCACGGCCATGCCGGCACCGTAATACACCATCATGAAGCGCTCGCCTGGAAAGGCGAAAAAGCGGAAGCCGTTTCCCATAAAGCCAAGTCCCGCTATCAAAGCGAGAACTCCGATGGCTCTCAGTAGCGCGTGCATTCTGAGGCAATGTCCCAGATTTTGTTGATTAGGCGAAGCAGGCATTGCCGTGGAACATACTATGTGGCATCGGCGTTCGCTTCAACTTCATTTGCCACGAGATGTTTGGTGGCGTGAGCGACGAGCCCGCTCTGAGGACTGGCAGGTGCTTACAAGCTTTCAATCGACGAAAGCGCTTGCTTGCCTCCATCATGCCGGCAGCCGCCGAGCGCCATGACGGCATTGCGTCAGCGCTTCACATTGCAACAGACACGATGCACCGTCCCCAGCATGTTTTCGATTCCGTTGGTGCAGGCGAGCGAACGGCGCAGCGCACGCTAATCGGAGTTCCCGGAGACTGCAGCATTTTTCGAGCGGTCCCCATGATTCGAATTTTGGAAGCGGTCGCCTAGCCGGCCGGCGAAGTCGCGGCCTTTCGAGAACGCATTGCCGCTCGCACCCAGCATCCTGCCGCGCAAGCGCTGCGATCTCGTCCGACACGTGGTCGATCCACTCATCGAGCCGGTGCCAGTCTTCGGCTAATCCCTGGATGATCCGCACTAAGCCGGGCGACAGCACATGGTCGGCATGGCAAGGATGCGAGGTAACTCGGCGCGCAAGAATCGAAGACCGTGCCGAACAGCGACGCCGCGCTCCAAGAGGAAGGCACGAATTTGATTGATTGTTCCAGTGCGCCGGCTCACCAATCGCTCGCGTATGTAAAAAGTCGACGAAAGATATCCCTGGCAAAAAATATTTTTCACTTCTGCAGACCAAACCGTGCCCGCAGTCAGGCAGAAACTCCACCTATCGCACTGTGCAGACTTCCGCGACCTGTTCTGACCGATGGCCACTTCGGTCGCTGCTACCGCTCAATCCGGCTTCTTAACGGCCGACTAAGCAGCAGCCTTGACCTCGATCTTCTTCTCCGGCTTCTGTGCCGCGGGCTTCTTCGGCAGCGTCACCGCGAGCACGTCCTTCTTGAAGCTTGCCTCGATCCTTTCGGCATCGACACCCAGAATCGGATGCTGCTTGTGAGCCGTAAGACGGCGGAAAGAC